>CAYOCZ010000616.1:0-1968 GCA_964402475.1 uncultured bacterium
AGTCTACAGCGCGAACTGGGGCGATGCATACTCCACCGTTGCCGTGATAGACGGTGCCGCCGACTCGGTCGTCGCGAGGATCGGAAGCGGAGGTGGTCCGCGCGCCTTCTGCTACAACCCGCAGAACAACAAGGTCTACTGCGTGACATACGGCTTCGGTGACCACGACGATGTGGAGGTGATAGATGGGCAGACTGACTCTATCATCGCGGTGATTACGCCCGAGGACGGAGCCGAAGCCCTTTGCTACAATCCCTTGAACAACAAGGTCTATAGCTCGAACGAGGGCCTCAATGCGGTCACCGTGATAGACGGCGTGACCAACCAGGTCCTTACGCGGGTGTCCACAAACATCTACCCCAGCGCCTTCTGCTACAATGCGCAGAACAACAAGGTCTATGATGCGGGCTACTCCGAAGACAGCGTGGCGGTGATAGGCGGCTCGACCAACTCCGTCCTGGCGACGGTGCCGACCGGATATGGCCCCATTGCCCTCTGCTACAACTCGACCAACAACAAGGTCTACAGCGCGAATGAGCGCAGCGACGACGTGACGGTGATAGATGGCGCGACGAACTCGGTTCTCGCCACGGTCCCAGTCGGAGGTGAGCCTTGTGCTCTCTGCTACAACCCACAGGACAACAAGGTCTACTGCGCGAACCGGTACAGCGACAGCGTGTCGGTGATTGACGGCGCGACCAACGGAGTAGTCACGACGATCGCGGTCGGCGACGGGCCGCGCGCCTTCGCCTTGAACCCGGTCCAGAACCGCGTATATGTCGCCAACTACAACGGTTCAACCATCTCTGTTCTGCGGGACTCGACTATCGGGGTAGAAGACATGCCGTACTCCGAAGCCCCAACGATGGACTGGGCCAAGACGGTCGTCGGTGGAGTGTTGTTTCTGCCCAGGGCCTCAAGCCCCAAGCCCCAAGCCGCAAGCCTGCTGGACATCGCGGGTCGCAGAGTCCTGGGCCTCCAACCCGGCGCCAATGACGTGCGGGCGATAGCGCCCGGAGTGTACTTCGTCCGGGCGCGGTTGGAGGTTGGCGGCGGAAGGTATGCGGTCCGCAAGGTCGTCATCGCGAGGTAGAGAGGCGACATGAAGTCCATAGGCGTGCTGTTTGCCTTGTGTTGCGTGCTCTTTGCCCCGGCGCTCGGCCAGTACTTGGAGAGTGTCATCGTGCTGCCAGATACCCTCGGGCCTCTCACCGGGCCTTACTGCCTAGCCTGGGACGACAACCCGGCTCATCCTCGACTGTATGTCGGCGGCCAAAGCTACATTGGTGGGGTGGTGGTCGCCGAGGCCGTCACCTGCAAGAGGCTGGCGCGAATTCCGACCGGCCCGGTGGCGGCGCTGTGCTTTGTTCCGACCCACAACAAGCTGTACGTCGCCAAAGCGAGCTGCGACACAATCGCAGTTGTGGACTGCGCCACGAACCAGATAGTGTCGCGGCTCACCGTTGCCAGCGAGGCACCGGCTCTGCAGTACAACCGTACGAATGACCGTCTATACTGCGGCGGCAGCTCGATGTCCGTCGTGGACTGCGCTGCGGATACGGCAATACACACGATTGCCCTGACGGCCACTTTCTTCGCACTCGATTCGATTGACAACAGGCTGTATGCCGGATGCGGCGGGCCTTTGTCGGTCATCGACTGCGCCACCGACAGCGTTGTCGTAACGGTCCCAGGTATTGATGCGGTCGCCGCGCTCTGCTTCAACCCGACCGCCGGGAAGGTCTACGCTGTATCGGACGACACGCTCTACGCCATACGCACGGATGGCGACAGCATCGTGGCCCGATTGTCCCTTGAGGGCCTTGCACCGGTTCTTGCGTGCGACCCTCAACGGAACCGCATCTTCTGCGCCTACTCCGCCCGCTGGGCAAGCATTGACTGTACCGGTGACACGGTCACTCTGACACGTGCCGCCTCCGTGACCCCGCACTTCATGGCCTGTAACGT
>CAYOCZ010000617.1:0-1966 GCA_964402475.1 uncultured bacterium
ATGTAGCAGTCCCGGATCGTGACGATTTCTCTGGACTTCTCGGTCTTGAAGACGGGGTCCCCTTGTTCCCTCAGCATCTCGACAATCTCGGCAACCCGGGTTTGGTCGATTCCGAAAACGAAGTCTCCGGCCGGAATCAGGACAGCCTCGGCGTGATCGTTGGCTGTGATAATGGTCTTAGGCAGTGACATGGACGCGATGGACTATAGCAAAACTCCGGCTACGGTCAATAGCTCGACCTGGAAGGCTCTCCGTATCCCACGGCGGCCGACGTGCCGCGCAGGCTTGCCCCTGTCCTAAGAGGCGCGGTTTCTTGACATCAGGTGGCTGCGGCGGTAACATCGTCCACATTTCCGGGGAATATCCGTGCAGTTCAACCGCCGATTCGGCGGCGCTGACTTGGGCGCCGGCTTGAGAGCCGAATGAGGATCGGCTAACCGCTAACGGCTAACTGCCAACAGCCGGAAGCACTATATGATTACAAGACCTGCAGCACTTGTCGACCAACGGGCAGCGGGGCCTGAGCGGTAGGGCAATGCTCTTTCTGCGCCGGAGGCCGAAGGACGGGCGGGCAGCACTGGATGAATTCCTATCGAACTGGGAGAAGCTCCAGGCCTTCGACCCGAGAGAGCGTCGTGACCCGAGCGCACGGCTGGTTGACTTCCTTAAGACGATTCCCCAATCGATCGAGAACGGCAGACGGCAGTTGGCCGAGGCGGGCCAGCAGGGAACGAGCAGCGGCGTTGACTACCTGCTTGACGCGGTGAGCCGACTTCCCGCATTGGGGAGAGAGAGTGGGGAATCGCGAGTTGGTAGTGGAGACTGGCTAAAGACGATTGACGACCCACAGGTTTCGTGGGAGAAGCTGGAGAGCGAGGTCGGGATTGCGGCCAGAATCGTGAACCGCTTCCGCGTGCACGAGTTACAGGCAGTCAGCGGCCCGGGCCGGGAGCGCGTCGACCGCCTGCGCGAGCGCCTGCGCGAGCTCGGGCGCTGGGCGAACCGGGACGAGTACGCAGCGGCAATGCAGGAGCTCGAGGGGGGGGTTGCCGAGCTGGACCGGGCTCTGGCAGAGCACGACCAGGCCCATCCCGAATACCGGCAGTATCTGAAGCAGCTGGGCGAGCTGTACATGTTGCGCGACGAAGGCTTCAGGGCCCTGGTTGCGGTTGAGTCGCCCGAGGGTCTATCGGTCATCGTCGAATCGCTCAAAGGCCCGAGTCCTGAGCGGGTTCAGCTCGCCCTCGAGGTGCTGTTGGCCCGGGGCTGGCAGCCGGCGACGGTCGAGGAGAAGCTCGATTGGTTCTGCGCCCAGGCGCGCCGTCCGGACCTTCGCGCCAAGGCCCTGTCCGGGCTTTCGGACCTTGTAGCTCAGACCACCGACCCGTCACCGCTTGTTGACATTGTTGAACCGCGGCTCGCGCGCGAGGGGCTGACCGACCTGCAGGAGGAAGGACTTCCGGACCTTCGGGCCGGCTTGCTTGAGCATCTCGCCGCAATGGGCGGCGAACGGGCCGCATCGCGGCTGGTTGCGGTACTCGAGTCTCACACCGAGCCGCCGAGCCTGAAGGTGACGGTCATCCGTCTGCTGGCCAAGGCGAACCCGCCGGAGGCCGTCAGGCTCCTGACCGACGCGATGAGCAGCATGGAAACCGAGGTGCGCGTGGGTGCGACCCAGGCGCTAGCCATAGTCCGGACCGAGGCAGGAACGCCGGAACGGGCTGCCGCGCTCGACCGGCTGGTCTTCGCGCTGCGTGACGGCGAGCCGATCGTCCGCGATGCCGCGGTCGAGTCACTCAGGAAGTACCCGGACGCGGCCGGGCAGCTGATACAGATCCTGCTCGAAGACCGGAATCCGGCCGCGCGCGAGTCTGCGGCCCGGACCTTTGCGAGCGAACTCTCGCCGGACGCAGCCGCCACCGAGGCCCTGACGCACGCGCTGTCCGATGAGGACGCTGCGGTGCGG
>CAYOCZ010000618.1:0-1961 GCA_964402475.1 uncultured bacterium
GGGTCGAGGTTCGCGGCACGGCGGGCCGGGTAGTAGCCGAAGAAGATACCGACCACTGCCGAGAAGACGAACGCCAGGACGATAGCGCCCGGCACCATCGGCGTGTTCCATTTGGCCAGGAACCCGATGAGTTGCGAAGCACCGATGCCGAAGAGAATCCCCAGCACGCCGCCCAGGAGGCTGGTAACGACCGCCTCGACCAAGAACTGAAGGAGAACGTCGCGCCCCTTGGCGCCAACCGCCATCCTGATGCCGATTTCCCGCGTCCGCTCGGTGACCGACACGAGCATGATGTTCATGATGCCGATGCCGCCGACCAGAAGCGATACCGAGGCGATGCTCGCCAGGAGCAACGTCAGCACCCGTGAGGACTGCTGCACGGCCGAGGCGATGTCGGCCATGTCGCGGACAATGAAGTCGTCGTCCTCGCTCGACCGGATATTATGGCGGGCGCGCAGCAGCTCGGTGATCTGCTCCTGCGCCGCGCCGGTGCGCTTCTGGCTGACTGCCGAAACCATAATCCGGCTGATGTTGGTGCGGCCGGTCAGCCGACGCATGGCCGTGACCACCGGTATCAGGATGATGTCGTCCTGGTCGCTGCCCTTGACCGTGAGCACGCCGACCACCGTGAACGGCACGTTGCCGATACGCAGTATTGCGCCGACCGGGTCCTCGTCCGGGAACAGGTTGTCGACGATGGTCTGACCTAGCACGCAGACCTTGGTGCCGGCGTTGACGTCGTCGTCGCTGAACATCTCACCCTCGGCGATTTCCCAACTCCTCACTTCGAGGTACTCGGGTGTGGTACCGGTCACACTGCTGAACCAGTTCTGGTTGCCGTAGACGATCTGGGCGCCACGGTTGACGAGGGGCGCGACTGCGGCCACGTCCGGGCAGGCGGGCGCAATCGCCCTGGCGTCATCGAGCGTCAGGGACTGGGACGAACCCGAGCCGCCCCGGACCCCGCCGGATCTCGACGAGCCGGAAAAGACCTGCAGCACGTTCGACCCGAGCGACGCGATGCGCTGCGTCACCTGCGCCGTCGCCCCCTGCCCGACCGAGACCATCGCGACCACCGCGCCGACCCCGATGATGATACCGAGCATGGTCAGCAGCGAGCGGAGCTTGTGCACCCGCAGGGCGCGCAGCGCTATCCGCACGGTCATGCCGAAGTCAATCATGCCGCCTGCTCCAGTTCCGCTTGGGCCGAACGCGGCTCCGTTACCCGCTGGTCCTTCACTATCCGGCCGTCACGGAACATCACCGTGCGCATCGTGAAGTGGGCGATGTCCGGCTCGTGAGTGACGAGCACCACTGTTATCCCCTCACTGTTGAGCCGCTGGAATATCGCCATTATCTCGATGCTGGTCCGGGTATCGAGGTTGCCGGTAGGCTCGTCGGCCAGGATGAGCGACGGCCGGTTCACGAGCGACCGGGCAATGGCCACCCGCTGCTGCTCGCCGCCCGAGAGCTGGGTTATCTGGTTGTTGATTTTCTCGGCCAGCCCCACGCGCGTCAGCGCGTCCTGGGCCCGCTCCTTCCGCTCGACGGTCGAAACCCCGGCATACACCAGCGGCAGCTCGACATTCTCGAGCACCGGCGTGCGGGCGAGCAGGCTGAAGTTCTGGAAGACGAATCCTATCTTCTGGTTGCGGATGACGGCACGTTCGTTCCGGTCGAGGTTCGTGATGTCGGTCCCGTCGAGGAGAATCGAACCGTAGTCCGGGCGGTCCAGGCATCCGAGCAGGTTCATGAATGTGGACTTGCCCGAGCCGGACGGCCCCATTATCGCGACGAACTGGCCGGATGGTATAGCGATGGAAACGTCACACAGAGCGCGTACGTCGGTCTCGCCAACCTTGTACGTCTTGCTGACCGCATTGACGACGATTACGTCGGTGGCCAAGGAATGCTCCCCTCTAGTGGCCCCGCCGCCCGCCGAAGCCGCCCATGGTCGGCAC
>CAYOCZ010000619.1:0-1960 GCA_964402475.1 uncultured bacterium
CTCGACGGCACGAAGCTGGCGAACGGCACCTACCTCGTGCAGGTGAAGACGCCGGCCGGTGTCTACGCCCAGAAGACCGCGGTCCTGAAGTAACGGGAAACCCGTAGAATCACTCGGGGCGGCCATCCGGCCGCCCCGTTCTTTGTGCCGTCTCAACGGCCCGTGCGCACTGTCCGACAGGGGCCTTCGAGGCCAACCTGCCGGTACGGACCGGCCGATCCGGCGATGCCGGCTAGAGTTTCAGTACCTTGACCAAAACCGGCGTACCACCGGCCCTGCCGTTCACGATGTAGACGCCCGGTGCCGCTGAAGCCGGCAGTTCAAGCCGGTGCACTCCCGCCTCGAGGCGTCCCCGCGCCAGAACCGCCACTCGCCGCCCATCGGTCGCATAGACCCGGATGTCGACGTCCGCGGACCGCGCAAGCTCAAGGGAGATACGCCCACCCTCTGCCAGCAGCCCGCCGCGCGGGCTCTGCGCCCGGGCCGGTCGGGGCTCATTGATTCCGACAAAGGTATCGCATATCGCGTGATAGCCCACCGCCGCCGGCACCAGGGGCAGCGTATCCCACTCGACACTGACCAGCGTATCCCGCATCTGGCCGGCGTCGATCGGGAACGAATCCCTGATTGGGAGCTGCGAATCGGTGCATATCTCCCGGCTGCCGTTCTGGCTGAACGTAGCGAAGTGGAAATCCTCCCCGCCCAGGGAACTGAAGCTGTTCGTCCAGCCGGCGGCGGCATACCCGCCGGCCCTAGTCTGTATCAGCGGGTAGGGCACGTCGGACGCAAGCCCGGGGTAGTTCTGGCTCGGGTGAGAATACGCCCATTGTATACCTCCGACCGGCGTGAGCTTGAGCAGCAGGAAGTTCGGGCTGGGCGTTCCCGGTCCTACGCTTCTTGTCAGTCCGCAGAGCGCGAAGCCACGGTCATTGGTCGCGACCAACGAACGGTCACCCAGCACCTGCTCGTCGCGGACGGCCCAGCCGTAGGTGGACTGCCATATCGGGACGCCGGATCCCGAGCACTGCATCACGAAGATGTCGGTCGTGACCCCCGGGTTGGTGCCCCAGCTCTTCGTCCAACCGGCGGCCGTCACGTTCATCTGCACGTCCTCGACGACCGAATACCCCTCGTCGTCCATCTCGCCGGGCACGAAGTTCATCCATACCACCTCGCCCCGCGGGTCGAGCTTGAGCACGAACGCGTCGAAGCCAGCCGGATCAAGGATCTTGGCCCGGCCGGCTATCGCATACCCGCCGTCCATGGTCTGGACTATCGAATAGCCCTCGTCCTCGCCCAGGTGCGGGTTACACCAGTACGCCTTGACCCACATGGGCAGCCCGACCGGGGTCAGCTTCATCACCAGCACGTTCGGGTAGGGCGGCGGGCCAAACGTGTGGGTGTATCCGACCACCGCATAGCCGCTGTCCATGGTTTGGATGATTGAAAACGCCCGGTCGTCGGCCGCGCCGCCCAGTGCCCGCGCCCATTGCAGGTTGCCGCCACTTCTCATCTTGGCCACCAGCACATTGGGACTGGGTATACCCGGGCCGTAGCTCCCCGTCCAACCGCAGAGAGCGTATCCTCCATCCCCGGTCCGAACCAGCGAGTTTGCCTCCTCGTCGTCCCCCCCGGCCGAGACGAGCGACCACTGCGGGACGCCGAGCGAGTTGGTCTTGGTTATGAGGATGTTGGTGAACGTGGGCGCGTTGAACCCATAGCTGCGGGTCCAGCCCGCCAGGCAATAGCCCGAGTCCGAGCTCTCGACCAGTGCGAGCGCTCGTTCATCCAGCGAATCGCCGTATATCATTGCCGGCTCCTGCGCGAATGCAACAGCGGCGAATGAGCACAATACTGCGGCGTATATCGCCGCGTGCCTCAACTGCATACTAACCTCCTATTTGACTTGATATATCTTGCGCCGTAATCGAGCCTTGTCAACAGCCAATCCTGCAAGCGG
>CAYOCZ010000620.1:0-1958 GCA_964402475.1 uncultured bacterium
TTGCTTTCCGGCGACGGGAAGAAGATAGCAGCGGGTGGACTTGGACGCAAGAAATGCGGTGAGGTCTTGCGGGGTGAAGGCCTGGATTGATGCCGGATCGGGTCGGCGCCGACCCGATCCGGCATCAATCCAGGCACATCCGGCCGTTCGGCAGAGAAATGCCCCCGGAATCCGCTGTTTTGGGGCGAGCTTGTCCGTGCCCTTTGGAGTCTGAGGTCAGAGGGCCATAAGGAACTCGTCGGTGTCAACGTACTGAAGTTCGAGCGTGAGCTGTTCGGGCTCTTGCGGCGGCGGGGCGCGCGAGGCCGGCCGGTCCCAGAGGTCGCAGTGCCGCAGAATCCTCTCCACGGCATCGGGCTGGTCGCGGCGCCCAATAAAGGAGACGATTTGCATCTCCCCGCCGCACTTGGGACAGCACAGAGGATTTATCTCGAACACGCGCTTAAGTAGCGCCCCCCAGCGCATTCTCGCCAGCTTACGGTATGGCGTGTCCTCCTCGTCGATGAGGATCTCCTCGGGGGCGTCGGTTGAGTCGTTCCGGGATCGAGCCTGTAGACCTCTTGTCTTGTTGGAATATTGGCCGTAGTACCTGACCAGCTGCATACCTGGGTCTGGGATGTGCTGGGTGATCTCGGCCAGGAACTCGAGCGGGTCGAAGACTTCAAAATTCCGCGAGATGCCACGGAACAATCTGGCGTCGCCGAGGATGGGGAACGGCTGGCACTGGGCCTTTTCCGCTCGATAGACCACCTGGCCGCCGTCGCTGACTGAGACGATGCGGTCGAGGCTGATGGGGCAGCGGACCATGTAGGCGGCCAGGCGTTCGAGTCCGGCGGTGTCGCCGGCGGCGAGGGAAACACTCTTATCGACTGAGAAGCCCGAATGGCGCCAGGAGCGCATCTGGTCGATGACGTCTTGGGTGATCCTGCCTTCGTCGAGCAGGAGCTTGAAGACGTTGTCCTCCCAGATCTTGAGGAACGGCGTGGTGGAGAGGTCGTCGGGAAGCGGGATGAACGTGTCGTCGGGGGTGAACGCGCCGTAGGAGGTTACGCAATGTAAGTGCGGATGCCAATTGCTGAGCTGCCCGTGGGTCTGGATGCCTGCGACCATGCCGGGGACGACGTCGTTACGGCCGAGCACGGCGCAATAGACTTCCAGGACCGTCTGCCAAGCGAGCTTCGGCAGCTTGCGCAGCAGGTCGCGGTCGAAGCGAAAGAAGAGGCGGAAGCGTTTGGGCATGGTAAAGACGAACTGGCGGTGCGGGACGGCGGCGCAGATGTTTTCAGCGATGTTGATCGCGGTGACCAACGTGCGTTTTTGATGGCATGATGGGCAGATGCACCGCTGCTTGCAGGAGAACCCCACAAACATGTCGTGCCCACAGTCGGGACAGCGGACGCGGGCGAATCCCTCGCGCAGGTCACCGCACCTGAGATACTCGTCAATCGCCTTGCGGATGACCGGGCGCCAGAACCCGTACTTGTGCTGGAACCGGTCGGCGTAGACGCGCTCGAAGTCGTCGAAGTGGTCCTGGACCAGACGATAGAGGGGCGTCTCCCACGGTTTTCGTGGGCGATAGAAGCCGGCCTCGTTCTGTCCCGGACAGTCCACGGCATGCCCCGGTCCGAATGGAGTGCACAATCATATAAGCGTACAAATGATAGCATTCAGAAGAACGGTAGACGCGGGTGGGTTATTGGCGGGGACGGACACGGGAGGAGCGTTCGCGTTCGACCAATTCCGGCTGCGCCGCGGCGGTGAAGCCAGTGGGCAGGTTGCCGGCGATGGGGTTGGGGTCGAAGGCGGGGGCACCGCTACGTTCAGTGCTCGCGCCGAGCGTTCAGCAACCAACGACGTGGATGGTCTTGGAGTCGGTCTGCTGGGCGGGGCCAGAAGAGTCCGTTCCAGTTTGCGGCCAAGGAGGGCCGCAAACTGGAACGGAAGGTACGGAAGAGGGA
>CAYOCZ010000621.1:0-1956 GCA_964402475.1 uncultured bacterium
GGCCACCGCGACCTGACCCGGCAGCGGCAACGGCAGTCTCAGCAGATCGCCTACAGCTTGGTGATGAAGCATCCGCTGGCGCACCGAATCGTCAGTGACCTCTGCGACCACATCGGGGACGGCCGGCAGTGGAGTATCCTGGCCTCGGACGAGCGGGTGCAGCGGGTGATTGACGAGTTCTGGTATCACCCGACAAACGCCTTCCCAAAGCGGCTCAAGCGCCGCGTGTGGCAGTTGCTGGTCTTGGGCGAGCAGGTCTACCCCGTAGGGATCAACGACACGACGGGGATCATGCAGCTCGGATATGTGGACCCCGCGAACGTGGTGCGGATCGTGCCGATGGAGGGGAACGCGGAGGTACTGGACAAAATCAGGTACACGACGAAGACGGCCACGGCGAAAATGGAAGTGGACCGTGACATCATCCGTCAAGAGGCGGACGGCACATGGCGGGTGAACCCCGACGACGTGTTTCTGATAGCGCTGGAGAGGGCCAGCAACGCGACGCGCGGGACAGGCATCCTACTGAGCCTGCTCGACTACCTCGACATCTATGACCAGGCGCTATTCACCGTCGCCGAACGGCAGGCGCTCCTGAACGCGCACATCTGGGACGTGCAGTTGGAGGGCATGGACGAGGGCCAAATCCAAGAATGGCTGATGAAGCAGCCCACCTCGCCGCGGCCTGGGACTATGCGCGCCCACAACGAACGGGTCACATGGAGCGTGGTCACGCCGAAGCTGGAGGCGTCCGATCAAGACGCCAGTCTGCGGACGATCATGCACGCCATCTGCGCAGGTGCGGGTTTCCCTGAGCATTGGTTGGGCCGCAGCGACGATACGAACCGCAGTACAGCTCAATCTATCTCGTTCCCGGTACGCTTCCGAATGCGGGGCTTGCAGAACGAGATCATCGCGATGATCGAAGACATGCTGGACTGCCAGCTTTACCTCTGCCGCGAGAAGCGGTACGTGATCGGGGGGATGAAGGACAAGGAGCTTCAGTACGAGATTCGCCCGCCAGAGCTGGGTGCGGAGCAGATGGGCGACGTGGCGGACGCAGCGCTCAAGGTGACTCAGATGTTGGTCGTGGCGCAGGACCGCGGGTATCTCAGCGCGGAGCAGGCGCGTGCGTTCTTCGGGCTCGCCCTGGAATCGTTCGGTCTCCATACCCCGAGTCAGATGACTGGCGCGGCAGCAGAGAAACCGCCAGCGGAAAGCCCCGCCGCGACTGAAGCACGCGCGGTCTTAGACGAGATCGCTCGCGAATAGGATGTCTCGTGCCCCCTATCACAGACAGACAGCGCCAGGCGTACCAGAAGAGCGTAGACGCCCATCTGGGGCGCTTGCGCCGTCTGGACGAGGCGACGGTGCGCGAGTCCATGCGGGAGGCTGAGCGGTACCAGCGGAAGGTCCGCGGTGCAATCCGAACGCAGAGCCTGCCGACATGGCGGATCACTCAGCTAGAGGGGATCGACGCGGAGCTATCCCGCGTGACCGCTGAGTTCAAGGCTCGCCTGGGCCGCGTGATGAACGGGGCAGTGGACTCCGCGTATCGGCTCGGGGCCGACGGGGCGGTCGCTCCGCTACAGAGCGCGGGCGTCGTGGGGGAAGTCTTCGCCCTGGACCCGGACATGATTGCGACCACTCAGGACATCACGGGCGAACTCGTAACCAATCTCACTGAGGATGCCAGACGGTCCGTAGCGGAGACCGTGCGCTTCGGCATCGTCAGTGGGCAGAAACCGCGCGACACGGTCGTGGCGTTGATGGATCGGGCGCAAGACCTGGACGATCCGACAATCGTGGGCATGGGCCGTCCGTTCCGCACGGTGAAGGATCGGGCCGCGGCGATAGCTCACACCGAGACGATGCGCGCGTACAACCTCTCATTCGCCTCCCGCATGGACGAGGTTGCGGGCATAGTTCCGGGGGCGACCAAGACGTGGTTCGCCC
>CAYOCZ010000622.1:0-1956 GCA_964402475.1 uncultured bacterium
CCAGTATCCAGTTACCAGTTTCGGACTCAACCACTCGATCCCTCTATCCCTCGATCTCTTGATCCGTCTCCCCTGTTGATTGTCGATTGCAGATTGGCCGACCCCGAGGCAGATTGACATCCCCGCCCGCGAGTCCGTAAGCCGCCAGCCCGTCTCCCCTCGCCCGACGGGTAACGGAATTCTGGATTTGGAATTCAGGGTGTAGGCATGGACTCAGCTTGACAGGATGTGGATGAACACTTATCTTCTATCAAGAATGACAGCAGGACTGGTATGACCAAGCGTGAATCTCTACTGAAAGAAATCGACCGGGTACCCGACTCGGTTCTGGACGAGGTGGCGGACTTCATTCGCTTCCTGCAGGTAAGGGTCGCGCGGGACAGCATGGCAACCGCAGTCGCGAGTGAATCGAGTCTCAGGAAGGACTGGCTGCGACCAGAGGAAGACGAAGCGTGGCAAGACCTGTAGGGGGCGACGTGGTGGTCGTCCCGTTCCCGTTCTCAGACCTGACGCAGGCCAAGCGCCGTCCCGCTCTGGTCCTGGCCGGACTCGAAGGGGACGACCTGATTCTGTGTCAGATCACGAGCCGGACGGTATCCGACAGCTACGCCGTGAGCTTGTCTGATGTGGACTTCCAGGAGGGCGGACTCAAACTCGAGAGCAACATCCGGCCCAATCGCATATTCACCGCTGACAACGCAATTGTGCTGTACCGCGTCGGCTCCGTTGCCCCGACCAAACTCACCGAGGTAGTGGACCGCGTCGTTTCGATTCTTCGAGCCTGATCGACACGAGGGAATTAGAGGGACCAGGGACAGGCACCCTGTTTCGGGAAGCTTCAGGACATCTTGGCAGATTCCGCCCGCCGATTTGACATCCCCGTCCGCGAGTCCTACAATCCGGCCAAGATGAGCCAACGGCCGTCGGCTGACAGCTTCGATACAATGAGAGACGTCAAGAAATCCGAGGTGTACTGATGGACAGTCGTCTTGAGGAGTATCGCGAGTTCTTTGAGGAGGTAGTCGAGGACTTGGCGAAGGAGGAGGAAGCCGAGGCGTCCTACGAACAGGCGACTCCCGAGCAGAAGGCGCGGTGGGAGCACGAGATGAACCAGTTCGAGGGCGAACTCAGGGAAAGGCCGCCTGACCCCAAGGACCTGGAAGAGGAAACGCCCGAGCAGTTCCGACACGCGATGGAGCGCGAGCCGGCCGAACAACTGCTCATGCACAGGCGGTTCAACGCCAAGGCGGTCTGTAAATGCATGGCCCGGGGGCACTCGCACCATGTCACCGCCAGGATGCTGCTCGAAGCGTCTGTCTGGCGGCTCCAGATAATGGACTCCGAAATCGAGCGCCGGCACCTGGGCCGAGGCTCGGCCCCGCCGGACGGGGACAATCCCAAGGACATAACGGAAGATTCCTGACGCGCGGGCGGCGTTTCTCCTGCCGTCGCGCCAACGGTGCGAGTTGTCAGTTCCTGGTTCCTAGTTCGGAGTAGCGGACTCCCGACTCCAGACAGCCAACCTGCTGCCCGTGTCACGCGGTTCGTTATGATGAACCGCGAGCCGTAGAGCGCAGGCCGTAAACCGTTAGCCGCCAGCCGTCCGCCCCGCCTGTCAACACCACTGCAACGGTCAGGGGCGGGCGTTTCGCCCGCCCCTGACCTGTATCCCGAGTGCTGGGTTCGGTCCGCTACCGCCGCACGACCAGCTTCTGCGTGGCGAGGAAATCGCCGGCCCGGAACCGGCAGTAGTAGACGCCGGGCGCGACCCGTCGGCCCGTGTTGTCACTCCCGTTCCAGTACGCGCGCCGGTAGCCGGCCGGTTGTACGCCGTCCACCAGCCGCCGCACCAGCACGCCGGCAACGTCATAGATTCGCACCTCGACCCGCGCCGGCCGCGGCAGGGCGTAGCGGATGGCGGCACCCATCGCCAGCGGGTTCGGGTAGGGCTGGTAC
>CAYOCZ010000623.1:0-1951 GCA_964402475.1 uncultured bacterium
TACTCCACACCGTCCGATGACTTCTGCTGCCAGTCGGACGGACACGAAGACATCACCACAAAGACACCGAGTCACGGAAGTTCGGAATCCGCAAGACCACTGATAGACACGGATGTACACAGATTGGGGCCATCGGGACACGATCCGATTCCTCTGAGGAATCAGTCATGTCCCTCGGCTTGTGCGGTTCGGAAGTCACGGAGCGTCAGTTGGGTAGAGGTTCGGCCGTTCCAAGTCCTGCGCCCGACCGTGTAGCAGATGTCGATGAGGCTTTGGGGACAGTCACCGTGCAGGGACAGTTCCCCTCCTGCCGGAAGGTTGACGATTTCGGCACTCCGGCCCCACGCGATGGCTTCGAGCGTACGCTCGCCCGCGCGAACCGCGAGTTTCAGGTGGTTCTTGCCAACCTTGCGCGGGTAGCCGACGACCTCGATGCCGAGTGAGGCAAAGAGCGGGGCGGCGTTGTCTGGGCCGAAAGGCTCGAACTTCTCGAGCGCGGTGACAAAGGCGTCGTCAATCTGCTCGATCGGCGCGACCGCGTCGATGTGTAGAGTCGGTTCGAAGACTTCCTCGGGAAGGCCATCCGCATACTCGGCCAGCGCCGAGCTGAAACCGGGCAGGTTCTCGCGCGTGAGGCTCAGGCCCGCCGCGTACTTGTGTCCGCCGAAGGCAAGCAGGTGCCCGGAGCAGGCGGAAAGCGCGGCGTGGAGGTTGAAGCCGGTGACCGAGCGCCCCGAGCCCTTGCCTCGGTCGTCCTTCAACGCGACCACGATGCAGGGGCGCGAGTAGCGGTCAACCAGCTTGGCCGCGACGATGCCGATGACGCCTTCGTGCCAGCCTTCGGCGGCGACGACAATCGTCCGGCGGTCGGCGAGCCCCCCGGCTTCCACCAGCCTGGTCGCCTGCGTGACGATTTTCTCCTCAAGCGACTGGCGGGAGCGGTTCAGGCCGTCGAGTTCAGCGGCCAGCGTGGCGGCTTCGGACTCGTCCTGGGTCAGGAGTAGCCGCGCAGCCAGTTCGGCATGGCCGACCCGGCCGGCCGCATTGAGGCGCGGTGCAAGCATGAACCCAATGCTGTAGCCGGTGAGCGGGCGGTCGGCGATGCCGGCGACCCTGAGTAGCGCCTGCAGCCCGGGCCGCGAGCTGCGCCGGATGGCGTTAAGGCCGATGCGCGCGAGGATTCGGTTCTCGTCAACCAGCGGAACGACGTCGGCAATGGTGCCCAGGCCGACAAGGTCGAGCAGTGCAATGAGTTCTTCCTTGGGGCGATTCAGGGAGGAGAGCACACTCCAGGCGAGTTTGAATGCGACTCCGACACCGGCCAGCTCGCGGAATGGGTACTCGGAATCCTGGCGTTTCGGGTTGACTACCGCCAGCGCCTGCGGCAGCCGTCTTTCGTCCTTTGTCGTTTGTCCTTTGTCCTTGGTACCCGCGAGTTCGTGGTGGTCCGTGACAATGACATCGATGCCCGCGCTTGCGGCGGCAGCGAGTGTTTCGAAGTCAGACGAGCCGCAGTCGTTCGTGACGATCAGCTTCGCCTCTCTCGCGACCGCGAACTCGAGGCCCTGCGCGGAGAAGCCGTAGCCTTCGGCCTCACGGTGCGGCAGGTAGTAGAGGACGTCGGCGCCGAGCCGGCCAAGGACTGAAACTAGGAGGACCGTCCCGGTTACGCCGTCAACGTCGTAGTCTCCGTAGACCAGGATGCGCTCGCGGCGTACGATTGCAGCGATGACGCGTTCGGTCGCGCGGGTGATGTCGGGCAGTGTATCAGGTTTGCGCAATCCGGCAGGGGATGGGTCGAGGAACGCGCGGATGTCGTCGGCGGTTGAGTACCCGCGACGGAGGAGCAGGTCGACCGCGAGTTCCGGCAGCTCGAGCTCGTGGCTGAGAGCGCCAACGTCGCCCGCAGGCGGCGCGGGAAGCCGCCAGCGGTGAGTCGGCTTAACCGCGG
>CAYOCZ010000624.1:0-1942 GCA_964402475.1 uncultured bacterium
GGATGATCGCTGGCCTCTTCGATCTTGTCCTGCGCCCGGCTCAAGTGCAGCTCCGCACTTGTTAAACCAAAGCGTACCTTCTGCTTCTCCAGGGCATCACTCACTGGTCGTTTCTCCTTTCAGCCATGCGTCGACCTCTGCACGCCGGAACCTCACGCTATGCGGTCCGAACCGGTAGTGCGGGATCTCGTTCTGGCGAACCCATCGCAGCACGGTTTCTTTGTGCCTGCCTACTATCTTGGCTACGGCGGCGGCCCGCATCCAGTCATCACCGATGCCCGGCGCCGGCTCGCCCGGTCCGAAATGAAAGTTCGGAATGGATTCGGTCACGCCTTCATCGCTGTACTGGTAGCAGGTCCCAGCTTTTACACGTGGCAAGTCGAGCAACCTCAGTCGCTGCGGGCTCATTCCCAAGCGCCTCGCCAGCGTTGTCTTGTGTATCATCGCCATGTGTCTATGACTCCTTTCTGTCGGTGTGTGCTTGTGATTTGGGAAAGATGTTGAAGTACGCCTTGCCTTCGTCCTTGGAGACCAGCCCGGCGTAGTGACGATAAAGCAGTTCGGGAGATCCCGAGTGTCCCAACTGATGAGCAACCCAGCCCGCGTCTTGGGACTGAGCCAAAGCCATTGTCGCGTATGTATGCCGCATCGCATTCGCGGGCCACGGCACGGCCTGCTGCTTGCAGATACGCTTTCTGATGCCGTCTACAACGCTGCGGCTTGGCGCTAGGCTGCCGTTGTGGCAACGGTGTTTGATGCAATACTCCAGCCATAGCAAGCAGTTCTGGGGTACTTCCACTATCCTGCTCCTGCGCTTCTTGGCGACGTGCGCCGGAATGCGTAGTTCCGCGTGCCGGGGATACACGTCGGAGACCGTCATGCGGTACAGCTCTTCCGTCCTGATCCCACAGAAGAAGCCCAGTGCGAAGAACGGGATCACGGCTGCCGGATCGTACAGTTCTGTGAGCGCGTGCATGAAGCGTTCGACATGTTCCCATTGTAGGAACTCAGGCTCTTTGTGCTCGATCTTCGGCAGTTCGATGGCATCCATCGGGCTCTTGGCGACATAGCCCTGACGCACGCACCACGAGAAGAATGCCTTGAGTTGGCGAATATAGCCCGCGCGGTTTGAGGGGCCGCCGTTTAACTGATTCAGCGAAGCCTCAATGGCGCGTTGCGATGCTGCGTCTACCTGGTTGTTTCCGTAACGCTCAACAAAGTTGCCAAGTCGCGACTCAATGTCCTGGATTGATCGCTCGCGCAGGTTGGCATTGTTCTTCTGGTCGAGATACTTTGCGTAGGCGGCTGTAATGCTCACCCGTCTCGTTCCCATGTCGCCTATGTACGCCTTGGCGGCCTGGCTGACGGTTACCCCATACGGTTCCAACATTTGCACCGCTCTGGCCGCATCCCTGATCTGCTCTGACGTGAGCTTCGTAGCGAGGTCGCCCACCTTCTTGTGGAGGTCCCGCATCTCGCGGGCCTTGGCCTCGGCTTCGGCTTTCGTCTTGCGGTAGAACTGCTTTCGCTTGCCGTCGATCCGTCCACAGTCGATGCAGTAGTCCGTGACGGGCTTGCCGTTGATCGTTCTGGTTCGAAGTCTTACTATGGGAGATGCACTCATTTTTTATCCAGTAGTTCGGGGTTCTCGTAGCAGCGTGAGTTCCTTAATGGCGCGATACCGTTCTTCCGGCGGCGGCGCCTCGCTGACTTCGTGCGGACGGTTGCTTTCAATCGTCGTGCCGAAAACCGCATTGGGCAAATCAAAGTATGGCGCCATATTCATGTAGCGTGACGGGTTCTTCGTCTGGAAGACGTAAGTGTTGTCCGGCCACTCCGCACAGTGATTTAATACAGAGATAATCATGGCGTCAGGAACGTCTGCGGCAAACAGGTCGGTCAAGTGTTCAATGAAGATGGTCTTGCCTGTGCCGTACTTAAC
>CAYOCZ010000625.1:0-1935 GCA_964402475.1 uncultured bacterium
TTTCTGTTCGTCGGGTCAGCGCTTTGCCTGCGGCTTCCTTCGGACCCCGCCTCGCGACGACGCCCTTGCCGTCCGGCTAACAGTTCCCTCTGCCGGGCCTGTAGGGGACTTACACCCCCGAGTGAGTGCGCCATGCCGGGCGCACATCGGGTAGGAGGGGTCCTTGCGGAACCCCTCCTCCCACACCACCGGGCGTACGGTTCCGTACCACGGCGGTTCAGGCGGTTACTTGCAGCTTGCGCAGTTCATCAAGCAGTGACACGAGCCCACAGCGATCAAAGTAGCGTTTCGGGTAAGCCTGGTTCATGTGCGACGCCCCGGCATTCCACCACGGGCCACGCCCATTGGTAGCCGATGCCCAGGCCCGCTCTCTGTCCAGGCCCCGCCGCATCAGGTTTCTGGCGCGGGTATGAGAGCGCTTCCATTGCCGCCACAGCAAGCAGCGCAGTCGGTGCCGCAGCCACTTGTCCAAGTCCTCGAACACGCCTCGCACTTGCGCCAGACGGAAGTAGTGGACCCAGCCTCTGAGCAGCTTCGACAGGTCCGCCACCACCGTCGCGAGGCTCCGGCCTCGGCCCCGTCGTAGCTTCTCCCGCAGTTTGCTCTTGAGGCGCTTCACGCTCTCGTCCGCCACTTTCAATCGCGGCCGGCGGTGGAACGTCACGCTGTAGCCCAAGAACTTACGGCGCCACGGGCGATCGACGGCGCTCTTGGTCCGGTTCACTTTCAGTTTCAGCCGCTGCTCCACGAAGCGCGTGAGGCTCTCCATGACGCGCTCACCCGAACGCCGCGTCCGCACATACACGTTGCAGTCGTCGGCGTAGCGGCAGAATCTGTGGCCCCGTTGCTCCAACTCCTTGTCCAGGTCGTCCAGCACGATGTTGGACAACAGCGGAGACAGCGGACCACCCTGAGGCGTCCCGTCCTTGCGCGCCGACACTAGGCCGTCGGCCATCACTCCCGCTTGCAGGTACCGACGAATCAGCTTCAGTACCCGCTTGTCTGCAACCCGGCGAGCCACCCGCGCCATCAGCATGTCGTGATTGACGCGGTCAAAGAACTTCTCCAGGTCGATGTCCACGACCCAGCGTCGGCCTTCGGCCATATACGCACGGGCCTGCTGGACCGCCTGCAACGCACTGCGGCCGGGCCGGAACCCGTAGCTGTGCGCCGAGAAGTGCGGCTCGAAAATCGGTTGCAGCACTTGATGCAACGCCTGCTGGATCAGCCGGTCCACCACCGTCGGGATGCCCAACTGCCGCACCCCTCCACCGGGCTTGGGGATATCCACCCGAAGCACCGGCGACGGCTGGTACTCGCCTGCCAGCAGCGCTTCTTTGATACGCGGCCAATGAGCGCGCAGGTAGCTTCGCAGGGCCTCGACAGGCATGCGGTCCACACCCGCCGACCCCTTGTTGCTCTCCACGCGCTTCAAGGCCAACCGCATGTTCTCGCGGGCGACCACCGCTTCCATCAACTGCACCAGCTCCTGGCCGGAGACATCTCTCCTTGCCGTGGCCGGGGACGCACACATGCCAGGCCCTCGCGGGTTCCGCCCGCTACTTCCCACCATGGCGCCGGCGATCTCAGCACGGCCTCCTGCGTCCGTTCGGGCCATCGAAAATCAAGGCTCCTGCCTTCACTGCCTGTTCGGGCCTTCGGACCGGTCGCGGATCCTACCATGCCCTCGGCTGACTTCTGCTCTCTCATCCCGTCGACTCTCGACGACGGTAGCACTGAGGCAAGAAAGCAGATCTCCCCGGGTAAGACGCGCTCACCTTCACGCTTATACCCGCCGCATATACGGACACGCCTTCCGTGCAGATATCGGACTTTGAGTCTATTGGCCCTCTCATCCGGCGCGCACGCCTCGTATGCGGTTTCTGTTCGTCGGGTCAGCGCTTTGCCTGCGGCTTCCTTCGGACCCCGCCTCGC
>CAYOCZ010000626.1:0-1927 GCA_964402475.1 uncultured bacterium
GTCAAGGATGCGCCCAACCAAGTCGTCCTCGTGCCAGCGGTTGGCCACGATCATCACGATGTGCACGGGCGCCAGGCGGGTCATCAAGTCGGACTCGAACGCCTCCCAGCCCGTATCGCGCACGGCCCAACTCTCGGCCTCCCGGCGGTTCTTGAGATAGTCGTCGATGTCGAGAACGTGGGCCCCCTGGCCGGTGATTGCGCCGCCGATGCCCGCCGCGTGCACGCCGCCGTCGTGCCCCGCGATACCCCAGTCCTCGGCCGCGCGGCGTTCCGGGTCGATCGTGATGCCGGGGAAGATTTTCCGGTACTCCGGCGACCGCACGCACCGGCGCGCCGCTCGGGACATGGTCGCCGAGAGCTTGTCGCCGTAGGTTGTCAGGATCACCTCGTCGTCAGGGCGCAAGCCCAGATGCCAGGCAGGATAGCGCCGGCTGGCCAGGTCGCTCTTGCCGTGGCGGTGCGGCACGTTGAATATCAGGTACCGCGACACGCCACGGCACAGATCGTCGAACGCGCCTTGCATCCGGTCGCAGATTTCGATGGTGTGCCGGCCGAAGTAATACGGCGTGTGGGGGGGGCAGGCCTCGACGAACCGGCGGAAATGGCGGCGCGCCAGCTCACGCCGCGCCTCCCGCCGATTCAACTCGGCTGCGGCCGCCCGGCCTGTATCATCCATGACGGTTGTCGCCATCCGCTACGCACTCCGCTTGCGTTCGCCTCTCGCTCGGGACGCGCCGTCCACGATCGCCTGCAATGCGTCGTCGCTCATGTGCGCCACGTCGAGCTTGCCCTTGGCGGCCGTCTCCACCAGGCCGCACTTCTTGAGCTGTTCCATCAGCACGGCCACGACGGCCCCGGCGTCCACCAGGTCGGTCGATGCGCCGACGATCCGGTCCAGGTTCTGAAGGGCCCGAGTCAGCGCCGCCCACACAATCGGCGGCTCGCCGGCCTGTTTCACGTGTCGCAACAGGCCCCGGAGAAACGCGCCCAACGACTGACGGGCCCGCGCCGTGCGCTGATCGGCCAGGTGCTTTTCCTCGGCGCGCAGCTCGGCCGACACCCGCGTCATGGCCTGCAGGAGCATCGGCTTGCCCGAGCTATTCTCGGACGCGTCCTCCCACGCCTCTTGCATGCACTGCCGAAGCTCCGAAAGGAACTGGATGTACTTCGGCCCGCGCACGAACGGGCTGGTCGTCTCCTCCGTCGCCGTGCGCTCCTCCTCGACGCGCACCACCATGGCGAACTCGGGGACCCGGAGCCATTGGGCCAGATACTTTGCCTGGAACTGCCCCAAGCCCAGCTGATCGCGCACCGCCCGCTCGGTCCCCGTCGCGTTGCCGCCCGACGCGACGTACAGCTCGGCGATTCGCTGCAGGAACGGCCGGTACTTCAGGCTGATGCGCCGGCGCCGCCGTTGCGGTTTGCGCGTGGCACGCTTGGCTTGCCGTTGCGCCAGGCGCTTCGGCACTTCGGCTAGCAGTACCCCGGCCTTGTCGCGTTTCTGTTTCTTCTCGTACCGCTCGATCAACCGGATTTCCGCCGGCGAGAGGTCCTCGCCCTCCTTGGCCTTTTCCAGGGCAGCCCGGACCTTCTCGGCTTCCAGCTTGTCAGCAGCGGACTTGCTCACGCCTATGTCTCCTGGGGCGCCGGGGGCGGCGTCGGCCCATCCCCTTCCACCTGGACCCACTGATCGTCGATCTGTTGTTGTCGCACCATTCCGTAATTGTCGATCCCTTCGGGCACGACGGCATCAGGCTTCCGGCACAACCGATTGCGGCGGAACCCCGAATAGTCTACACTGTGCTGGTATCTGCCCCACTTCCAGGCTACGCGAACTACATCGGGATGCTGCTTGACGAGTGACTGTGCCATCTTCAGTCGCCCGTCGCCCTGATAGAGCTCGTCGGTATTGCCACCCCTCATCG
>CAYOCZ010000627.1:0-1925 GCA_964402475.1 uncultured bacterium
ATTTCACGTTTCCGGAGGCGTGCGCATCATGGCCTGTTCGGTCGAGCGGGGCCAGCCGCCTGTCACGACGCACCCGGTCCGCCATCGGCCGGCGAGACCAGCGGCCGTCATTGTCCCCGCTTTGCCTGTGGCCGAACGCCGCCGCCCTCCGCCTCGGAGAACCTCGCCTGCGGTCGGCGGTTCGCTACGCTCGTTCGGTCCTCGGCAAGCCGTGGACAACAGCGGCCGTCATTCTCGCCGTGCGATGTCGCCCCGGGCACGTAGCGCCAGGCGAGCGACCCCAGCCGACCTCAGCTGGCACCAGTGCGCACGCCAAGTGGTTGTGTCGGCCTGTCATGGTTCGTGCAGGACCGGCGCACGACCCACGCCAGGCCGACACTTCCGGGGCAGTCCTGATTACGGTCATGTCACCAGGATTGCAGGTTCAAGTCCGTCGGACGGATACGTAATGGGCATTATCGGAAGTCGGTCTAGGAGCCGACTTCAAAATATGGTCCAGGGCATCCACCGGCCGATAATGCCGAATTACGTAAACCTGCTTGGCGACCCGACCGTTGTCGGGCATTCCTGATTCCGGGAAGGTGTGGCCGGGCCTGCGTGTCGTCGGACTTGGCACTCCCAGCCCGGCCACACAGAAGCGCTGTCGGGGCATCGGCGCGCGCGAGGTTTTCGTCTCCCGCCTCGCAGGCTCCGCGTACGACGAAAACCGAGCCACCCAAGCGTGCGCGCCGATCCCCGAGCAGCGCCCGACCGATGCGATCCTTGCCGGCGCGTGAGGCGTGTCTGGGCACGCGCCAGCAACTCCCCTGGCGGCCGTCTATCTCTTAGCGCATCGGAATGCGCAAGGTAAAGGGCCGGGTGAACCCCGGCCCTCTGCTAGAAAGGGAGGGTCGCAAACGTCATGGCAGATCACGACGCCGCACATCCGTCCCGATCTACGGCCCGGTCATGAAACCCTCGGCCTCAGACCCGAACGCCCGATCCAAGTCCTCCTGCGCAGACTCGAACGACTGCGCCATCCTCGACTTCCTCACGTCCGGCTTGGCCGGAGAACCAGCAGGACGGTAAGCCGGCCCACCTCCAACGCCGGCAGATTCGAGCGCTTCCCGCGCCCTGCGGCCGCAGCCGGAGCACAGCACAACCTTACAGGTCCGCGCCCCGGGGAACCGAACGCGCCCCCGCGGAGCCAACAGGAGGAACCAGTAGCCCCCGACTCTCGGCCAGATTTCGACGCCGCACGCCGCGCACTTGAGCGACGGCCCTTCATTACCCTTGAGCATCGAGCGGTATTTCCTCGAGCGACTCGACGAGCCACGCATGCACTACCATCACGTCCCCGATGTCCCAACTCCTATTCAGCCCGTAGACGTAGTTCTCAACCTTGAACTCCCAAATCACCCCCTTCCCTGAGACACACCGCCCGACAAAGTCACCCTTCCGCGCCGTCCTGACCTTGTACCGTTTCCCGACCACCGGCATCTTCATCTACACCACCCCACTTTCCAGCACCAACCCGAGCACCTCGTAGAGAAACCGCCACACCCAAGTCGCGTGCCAGTCATCGGCCTGCCAGGCCCGGTGCTTCAGTCCCAACACATCCTTTCGGAGATCCACCAGCCGTTCCCGCATCAGGCACGCCCCCGGCCCAGACGAACCAGTACCTTGCCGTCGCAGACCCGACACCGCAGCTGCAGTATCCGCACGGCCCTCCGGATCCCCTGGACGTACCGCCGCGGCCGGCGCCGGCCAATTGACTGCCCGCACTTCGAGCACCGCATCCTGACCCACACCTTCATCTAGAGCACCTCGGGCAAATCGGTCCGGTTGAGCGTACACAGCCCACCGGTAATGCAGCGCATCCGCCCATCCCTGTACGACGCCGACACGCTCTCGACCATCTTGTCGATGAGCCGGCCTCTATTCGT
>CAYOCZ010000628.1:0-1924 GCA_964402475.1 uncultured bacterium
GACGAGACTTGCGGGCGATTGCGACTCGACCAATGACGTTCTGGACGAGTCGGTTTTCGTCAGAGTCTGCGATGCCGCGCCGGTTGAGATTCTCTGCCCAGCCGGAATCATCAGCAGCGGAGAGGTTCGGCCGCGCGTGAGAGTCGCAAACCGCGGAAATGTAGCAGCAGCGGTGCCGGCCCTGTTCAGAATTCTGAAGGACTCAGTGGAGATATACTGTGACTCACTCGTGGTTGCATTGGGTCCGGATGCCAGCATCGATACGGGGTTCTCTCGGTGGCAAGCACTGAGCGGCACCTACGTCGCGGCCTGCTCGACGGCGCTGGTTGGAGATATGCGGCCGGATAATGACAACTTGTCGTGCGGGTTCAGAGTCGAGTCGCTTGAGAACAGGCGATGGAAGGAACTCAAGCCGGTTCCGCTTGGGCCATGGAGAAGGCCAGTGAAGGACGGCGGGTGTCTGGCCGTAGTTGAGGACGGGCTGCTCGCGCTGAAGGGTGCGAACACGTGTGAGTTCTTCCGGTACTCAGAGGCCATGGATTCCTGGACGGTGCTTGCCGACATGCCTCCTGGCGACAGTGGGCGCCGGGTCAAAGCCGGCGCTGCGCTCTGCTGGGACGGCAACACCGCGGTGTACGCCCTGAAGGGCAACAATACACGCGAGTTCTGGCGCTACGACATCGCCGCCGACTCATGGTGCGGACTGGTAGGCATACCTGAATACACGACACGCGTGAGACTCAGCAGTGGGCTCGTGTTCCTGCCGGCCACCGAATCAGACAAGGTGTTCATGGTCAAAGGCGGCAACTGCCGCGAATTCCTCGCGTACTGGGTCGGACAGGATGAATGGCATTCTCGGCGGTTCCTGCCGGCCGGGCGGGACAGTACACGTGCCAGACACGGTACGTGTCTGGCTCTGCTCGGCGATCGCATCTTCTGCCTGAAAGGCGGCACGTGTGAATTCTACGAGTACTTCCCCAACGGCGATTCGTGGCGCGAGAGGGCCCGCCTGCCGTGCCTGGGCCGCAGCAACCATAGACGGAAGCCTGGAAAAGGCGCAGCGCTGGCTTCCGACGGCAGCCGGTTCCTGTATGCGTCCAAAGGCGGGTCCGGCAACGAGTTCTGGCGGTACGATGTAAGCGCCGACTCTTGGACCCAGCTTGACGACGTGCCCGCGGGCAGCCGGCGGCGCAAGGTCGGACGTGGTGGAGCGCTGGCCTGGTACGGCGGCCGCGTGTACGCCCTGAAGGGCGGAGGGTCGACCCAATTCTGGAGCTTCGAGCCGCTTGCAGCCCTGGCGACGACCCCTCAACCTGCGCGCGACGCCGTCGTCGAAGCTGCAGTTGTGCCTTTGCCGGCGAGCCAGCGCGCGCCGGGGTTGTTGCGCTGCGGTCGTAGTACCGCGTACCCCGTACCTGAAGGTACGAGAACGATTCTTGTCATAGACGCGGCGGGCCGGGTCGTCTCCCGCAGCGCTGCAGTACGCCCGTTCACAGGCTTGCGCTTCAGCCGACCGGGCGTGTTCTTCGTGGTGATGGCGGGCGGCTCTGGGTCGTCCGCCACGAAGTCGATGGTTGTCCGGTAGCCGGCCTACGCCGTTCCGACCGGGAGAGTCACGGTGAAGGTCGTACCGGCGCCGGGAGTGCTTCGCACCGTGACATCGCCGCCGTGGAGCAGGACGATGTGCTTCACTATCGACAGGCCGAGGCCGGTCCCGCCCAACTGGCGAGAGCGGCTCTTATCCACCACGTAGAAGCGCTCGTACAACCGGGCCAGGTGGTCGGGCGCGATGCCCGCGCCGGTGTCGCGGACCTTGATGACCGCTCTGCCATCGTCGTGGCTGAGGGAGAGTTCGATCTCTCCTTTGTCGGTGTACTTGACCGCGTTGTCGAGCAGGTTGATGAAGACCTGCTCCAGCTTGAAC
>CAYOCZ010000629.1:0-1920 GCA_964402475.1 uncultured bacterium
CTCCCCAGCCTTCGCGAACAACTGTCCCAGTTGCTTGATGCAGGCGGTTATCAGCCCCTATGAAGGCAGCCAGCCCAGATCGAAGCCCGCCCACGGGATCGGTTCGATCTCACGCGAGGTCGGATCCAGCCGGTAGTTGACCAGGTAGAGCGCATATCCGCAGGGAGCAGCGGGGTCTGTCCCTGGCGCACCCTTGGAACGGTGTTAAGTCCGCAGAAATCGGCGCGGTTCGAGGCGCCAGCAGAATGCGTCGGAGGGCCGCCGCTGAGGGGTCCCGGTTTTTTATGCGCATAGGGAATTGCAGGCGGGGTATTCAGACAGCCCTGGGTGGCAATTCGGCCCTTCTCGGTCAAGTCATGCCGGTAAGGATTTTTTCGAGAGTTTGTAACTGCTTGCACGGTAGGTAGTTACGACTTGACAGGGCCGATGGGTTGCAGTATAAAGTCCAGCATGAGAACTACAACACAAGATACCGTCCGCCACCGTTTCTTCGCTCCTGTGGAACTGGCTCTGGCCTCGGCTGGATCCAAACGCAAGTGTCGCGAGTTTCCTGATGAGGAGTATCTCGAGTCAGGCATAAGCCGCGTGCTCTCCCAGGCGCAGAGTGGGCGCGACTGGGTGCAGCGGCTGCGCATGTGGATGGACAGCGGCCTCACCGTTGGTAACTTCTTCGACACTCTGAGGAGCTCGCGGCGATTGGCGCTGGTCGAAGAGGTGACAGACCGCGTCTGCCACCAGCTCGACGCCACCGCAAAGAGCGGCCACGACACCCTGGCAGAACATCCAGAGTTGCATGGCTTCGCCGTCTACGCGTCAGACGGCCACTACGAAAGCCCCAGTTGCCACGCCAAGCAGATCGACGGAAAGGCACAGCCCGCAGGGAGCTTCTTCTCCATGAATCTCAGAAGCCAAGGCCTTAGGCTGCTGGACGTTGCAAGACCCAAGAAACAACGTGAGCACGATATGAGTGTCTTGAAGCGACTGGGGTCGACACAATTGCGCATGGGGGAGCCCACAGGAACCAGGGTGATTCATGCGTACGATCCGGCCGGCATCGACTACAAGGAATGGTTCCGATGGAAGTGCAAGGGTGTTTACATCATCAGTCGCGAAAAAGACAATTCCAAGGCCGAGGTCGTGGGGCTGAACACATGGGATGAGCAGGACCCCCGCAATACCGGCATCTTGGCAGACGAACTCATCGGCGTTTTCTGCGGCGTGATGCTACGCCGAGTCAGATATCGCGATCCTGCCACCGGCAAGGAGTTCTCGTTCATCACAAGCGAGATGACCCTGCCGCCAGGACTCATAGCATTCATCTACCTGCTGCGATGGGATATCGAGAAGGTGTTCGACGAGAAGAAGAACAAGCTCCAGGAGAAGAAGGCATGGGCAACCAGTTTGACCGCCAGATGTCAGCAAGCCCATTTCGTTTGCCTGGCACACAACCTTATGGTGCTGTTCGAAATAGCTCTGGAGGAGAATGAAGGAATCCGTGACGAGAAGGTCGACAAGAAACGCGAACGCAGAAACCAAATCGCTCAGGCCCTCGCCAAGGAACGCGGTGACACTCTCAACCCTTTGGTCGTAGAGTGTGTCAGAAGAACCCAGAGAAGCTTACAGTTCATCCGCTGGCTCCGGCACTGTCTCTTCCGTGAGACCTCCTGGTGCGAAGGCATGCGCGTCCTCAGGCCTCTCATGGTGGAGTATTTAGTATGAAACTTAACACCGTTCTTCTTGGACGAGCCGGGCGAGTGCGGGGCCGTCGACGATGGTCAGGGGCTTGCCGGCTTGAATGAAAGGGCCTCTCTTGTGAAGCTGCCGGAAGTCACGAGGATTCCGCGATCAGCACGTTCAGCGGTGAGAACGCCGAAGAGCTCTCGCACTTTGTCGACGCCGACCTGGCGGGCCTTCCACTGC
>CAYOCZ010000630.1:0-1917 GCA_964402475.1 uncultured bacterium
GCTCCCCACGGCCCGAATGCTGCCCCAGTTTTGATTCCCACGATCAGCCCTATGAACGGAAGCAACTGTTGCGTCAGATCCAATAAGGTCACCGTCACGCGCGCGGCGAACCTGTCGAAGTCGGTTGCCATATCGTTGAGGACCGTTGCCAGATCCTGGCCGAAGGTGTTGGAGAACCAGTCCCCGAACCCCTGCACGACCCCCTTGATTGTGTTCCACGCCGCCGTCGCCGCGTTCTTGGCGGCCTCCCACATCATCTCAGCGTTTGAGAGCCACTTCTTGTTCACGGGGTCCCACTTGACTGGCTCCGTGAACCATTCCGTCAGGTCGCTGATCGCTTTGCCCGCCGCCTTGACCGCGTTCGGCAATTCCTCCTGCATCTTCACGATGATGGCCCCGATAGCGCGCTTCGCGGCAGGCGCGAGCTTCTCGCCGAGCGTGATCGCAAAGCCCGTGACGGCGTTCTTCAACCGCGCCCACTGCCCGGCCATCGTATCCTGCATCTTTTTCTGCATCTCGAACGCGCGGTTCGTGCCCGTGACCGCCTTCGTCATCTTCTGAAACTCGGGGACATTCTGCGACAGGACCATCAGCGCCTCAGCGCCGCGCATCCCTGTGAGCTGTTGTGCCTCGGCCAGCGTAAGGTTCATCCCGGCAAGCGTCTGCAGCACTGCCGTCAGCCCGCGCGCTTTCACGTCCAACTGAGAGGCGGCTACGCCGTGGGCCTTGAGCACCTTCGCGGCCCTACCGCCCTCGGTATTCTCGTCATCTACCGCCACACCTAAAGCGTCCACCGATTCCGCCGCGTCGGCCGAGGCCTTCGCAAGCTGCGCGAGCATCATGCGAATCTCAGTCCCGGTCGTGCTCGCCGCGATGCCTCTGTTCCTCAGCACAGACAGCGCGCCGAGCGTCTCCTCCAGTGACATGTTCATCATCTTCGCCGAGGTCGCCACATAGGGGAAGGCGTCGGCCAAGTCCTCGATCTTGAACATCGAGGCAGCAGCCGTCGCGGACAGTGCGTTCACGACGCGGTTTGACTCAGAAGCCTGCATCTCAAACGACTTGAGTGCCGCCGTCGTCAGCTCCGCCGAGATGCCGAGGCCCGCACCCGCACTTTCAGCCAGCGCCACAACTCCTGGCATGGCCTGTAGAACCTCGGTCACTTCAAGCCCTGCGCTCGCCAATTCGTAGAAGCCCTGCGCCATCTCGGGAATCGCAACGGTGGAGGTCTTTGACAGTTGCAGCCCGAACTCAAAGAGCTTGCCCTTCGCCTCGGTGAACGCGTCGCCGGAGAGGCCGGTCGTCGTCACCGCCAATGCAACAGATGCCTCGTAGTCCGCGAATGCATTGACCGCCCGCCGGCCAACCTCCTCGACGAATCCCGCAACTGCCACAGTCGCCACGGCGAAGACCTTGGCGACGTGCAGGCCGAATCTGCCCGCCGAGGACGCGACACCCGCGAGGCCGGAAGAGAACTTCTTCAGGCCCGCGCTTGCCTGGTCCTTGAGCTTGATAACTACCGCGAGGTTCTGCTCAACGGCCATGCTCGCCCTCTCCTACCGCGGCGGCTTGGGTCTACGCATCTCCGCTTCTATGGCGTCCATCATCGCTACCCATCGGTTGACCTTCCAAGCCGGCAGCGCGTCCAACTGTTCTGCCGTATACGCACCGGACAGGAACTGTATCAGCCGCCATTCTTGGAACTCGGCGGGTAGGTTCGACTGCTGCAGCCCCCGCGCGAAGGAACGTGCTAACTCGCTGAATCGGCGGCCTTCGAGCCGCCAGTTCGGTTTCCCGAGTTCGTAATCCCCGCGAAGACATCAGCCACGAAGTCCGCCGGTAGCTCCTCAACAATCTTCCGTGTGAGCTTGGTCACCGGCGTGCCGTCCTCCCCTTCGAGCCCCTGCACCCGTATCG
>CAYOCZ010000631.1:0-1914 GCA_964402475.1 uncultured bacterium
GAAAACGGGGACAGTCCCTCGGAGCGCGAGGACGCGCGGTACAGTCCCCGTTTTCCGGAAAGGCGGGAGCCGGGCTCCCGCACTCCAAAGGAGGAGCCGGACATCCAGATGTTGCGCGTCCGGCGACGAGCCGGGTACTGGGTGTTGCGCAGGGTATTTGAGCATTTCCTGCATACCGAGTTGACCTCGCTCGGTATCTTACCGGTCTCCTGGTTCAGACGTCGCACGGCGCAGTACGGGCGGAAGGTTTTCAATGCGCTCTTCCGCACGCGCGGAAAGAAGGAGTCGAAGCGGCAGGAACGGCTGGCGCGGCTGCGGGAGTGGGCGAAGAAGCAGAGCCTCGTCGCGCCCATCCCCGAGTATATGGAGGCGGTCGTCGAGCTCGTATTCGAGGACATGCGAGAGCACGATGAGCTCGACTGGATGCCGCCTCCGGATGAGGCATATGCCATCATGGCGGTGAAGCCGAAGCACCGGGTTGTGACCGACGTCCAGATGTGCCTGGCCGAGTGGTCCGAGGCCAGCAGCCGGTATTTCCGTGCAGCTCAGGCTGTCTACGAACGCGCGCACAAGGCCGCGCTCGATGTGGCCACTTCCGCCCGCTGCGATGCACGTACGCTGGTTCGCTACAAACAGGCAGCGATGAGAGCCGCTAACATCGCCAGCACCACTGCCCCGGATACGCCGCGGCGCAGGCAGAGCGTTGCCGACTTCAGCGCCACTGACTGGCCGCCGGAGATGGACCGGAAACGACTCGCGCGGGTGCTTGCCGCCGCGATTGAGGTCTGGGACTCAAGCCGCCCGACCCTGCCGCCCGCGCCCGGGCCGAAGCCGATGTAGACAGAACGCGCAAGCCTGTTGGTCAGATGTCTTGACGTTGGGTCGCGCCCTGGTACTATCACGCCTGTGACCTCGCACCGGGAACCTGAACAGCCACTCATACCGCCGCACGGGGGATACCAGAAGCTCAAGTCGTTCCAGATGTCGGAGATCGTCTACGATGCGACTGTCGCGTTCTGCGACCGGTTCATTGACAGGCGCTCGCGCACGCACGACCAAATGGTCCAAGCCGCGCGGTCAGGCAGACAGAATATCGCCGAGGCAAGCCAGGCATCCGGCACCTCGCGCAAGACCGAACTCAAACTAGTAGGCGTGGCCCGTGCCAGCCTCGAGGAACTCCTCCTCGACTATCAGGATTTCCTCAGACACAAGGGGCTTCCGCTCTGGACCAAGGACCATGCGCGGACGCGCGAGGTCCGCGGGTTTGTCTATAGGCCCGATAGGTCCTATAGGACCTATTCCGAGCTGGTCGAGCGGAGTGACGCTGAGACTGCCGCCAACACACTCATCTGTCTGATTCACCAGACCAGTTTCCTGCTCGACCGGCAACTCCGGCAGCTTGAAGGCCGCTTCCTCGACGAGGGCGGCTTCACTGAACGCCTCTACCGGCTCCGCAAAGAACGCCGGTAGCCGGTCTACTCCCGACCGAGAGACTAGTTGTGTGGGATGCCGCGGACGGTGTCGCCGGGTTTGATGCCGTGGGACTGGAACCAGCCTGAGTTCATCTCCAGCGCATAGCGCGCCGGCTTCGACGAGGAGTAGGGTGTAGTTGTGTCGAGCGGGGCCATTTCGAGGATATCCGTGATGAGCGAGTCACGGGTGATGTAGGCGATGCTCAGGGGAATGAGCGTGTTCTTCATCCAGAAGCGCTGGAAGTCGGAGGTGTCGAACACGAACAGCATGCCCGAGTCAGGCGCGAGGCTGCGCCGGAACATCAGGCCCAGCGTTCGGTCCTCTGGTTCGGACACGACCTCGGCGAAGACGCGTGCGTCCCTGATTTGCAGCTCGACCGTCGGTAGCGAGGGACGAGGGGCGGGAGGCGAGGGGCGAGGGGTGGCTGGGCCGCAGGAGGAG
>CAYOCZ010000632.1:0-1912 GCA_964402475.1 uncultured bacterium
GGGACATACAATCAATCACTAGGGTGGCAAGCGACCGGCCGAGAGCGCGCAGCGCGGTGCATTCGGTTCTCTGGAAAGACCATTGATGCCTCCCTGTATGCTGATGACACGTCCGCGCCGACACTTGCCGCTCCTGAATGAGAGGCAATCGAAAAGGAGCGTGCATGCGATTCAGAATCAAGTTCGTAGCCCCCGTCGTTTTCTCACTTTGTGCAACGCTGTTCGCGTCAGTGCCGTGTACGCTTCCCAGCGGCATCGAGAGGCTTCCCGACGGCAACACGCTCATAACGGAATCCGGCTCGATGACCCAACCCACCGCCAGGATCATTGAAGTCGACAGCGCCGGACAACTGGTGTGGGCCTACGTCCGCTCTGACATCCCGTGGGCGCACACCGCACGCCGGCTGCCGAGCGGCAACACGCTCATCTCCGCCTCCAACGATAACCGAGTGTTGGAGGTCGACCCGCTTGGCAACGTCGCATGGGAAATGACGTCTGGCTTGGACTACCCGAACGAGGCCTGGCGACTGGCGAACGGCAACACCCTGATAACCGATCGGGACAACGACCGCGTCATCGAGGTCGATCCCAGCGGCAGCGTAGTCTGGACCTACACCAACCTGGAAGGTCCGCACAACGGCAGCCGGCTGGCCAACGGGAACACCCTCGTGTGCAACTCGGAAATGGACGAGATAGTCGAGGCCGACTCGTCGGGCACCATCGTCTGGCAGTATGCAACCGGTCTGGACTGGGCACGCTGCGCCGAGCGTCTCCCGAACGGCAACACGCTCATAGCCGACAGCCGCCATAACCGGGTCATCGAGATCGACTCGGCCGGCACCACCAAGTGGACATTCGCCTCCGGGTTGTCGCTGCCCTACATGGCGACGCGGCTCGCGACCGGCAATACGCTCATCTCCTCCGGCTCGCGCGTAGTCGAGGTCGACTCTACCGGCAATACGGTCTGGCAGTATCCGCCGGCGGCGTCCGCGGTCGTCGTGGAGACTCTCTGGGTCACCAATCCGACCTCCGGCTGCAGCCTGTACGTTCACATCCACCGACCGGCCAGCTCCGGGCCGGGTTCCCCGGTGCCGGCGGTCGTGCTGATACCACGAGAGAGCTATGCCGGTACGGTGATGGACCAGAACGGCCTTGCCGACCAAGTTGCGTCCGATGGGTTCGCGGCGCTCCATTTCGATGCCGACGGCCGCGGCCGGAGCAACGGCACCGAAGACTACAACGGTTACATCCATCAGGACGGCCTCAGGGCTTGCGCTCTCACGCTCGCGTCCAGGCCATACGTTGACTCACAGAATCTCGGCATCTACACGCGCGGCTACGGCAACGTGATGGCGATCGGAATGGTCGCGCGCCACAACCAGCCCGAAGTCAAGTTCCTGGTTGACTTCGAGGGCCCGTCTGACAGATACCAGGTCTGCGCTGATTCCGGTGGCCACGTGCCGGTCCCGCCTGATTCCGAGACGTTCTGGCAGGAGCGTGAGGCCGCACGACTCATCAAACAACTGCCCTGTGCCTACCTCCGTATGCAGACCGCGACTGACCACACCGGCCGCATTCCGGACAATCACCACGCCATTGCGCTCGTGGACAGCGCCACCTCGACCGAGTACGGCGGTTCCGGCATCGCGGTCTGGACCCGGGTCAACGACTCGGTGATGAACCCGGAGAACCAGACCTACACCGTGTCCGGCCCACCACTGTGGATCCCCGAGGTCGAGGAATGCAACAACATCTGTCGGGAGCTTCTCTATCTCCACGAACTCGCCGACCGCGACTTCCCCGGCGCGGTTTCCTCATCGTCGTCCATCGTCCATCGTTCAGCGTTCAGCGTCTTCCCCAACCCATGCCACGGCTCGGCGACCATCCGCCTTTCATCCCCACTCCCTACTCC
>CAYOCZ010000633.1:0-1906 GCA_964402475.1 uncultured bacterium
CTCCAGTGGTCCCAGAACCGGAACTTGAGCACATCATCGCCGTCCGGGAACATGCTCTCGGTCGAGCCAACGTAGACCGCGGCACCGTGTTCCATGAACGCGCGGGAGATGGAGTTGGTGGCATCGTAGTGGCCGGAGTGGCAGCCGAACGCGATGACCAGTGGCCGGTTGCTGCTGGTGGCGAAGTCGAGCGCGGCGACCTGGGCCGGGGACTCGAGCACGCTGCCCCAGCCCCCCGACCAGCTGTGACCGACCCAGACGACGATGTCGCGGTTGCGAATGTTGGGCCGAAGCACGAAGCGGATGTGCTTCCTGACTTCGTTCCAGTCGTCCTCATGGCTGTAGAAGTACGTCCCGTACACCGCGCCTCGCCGGGCATGGTCCAGCTGCTCGCCGATGGGACATGCCTTGGTGTAGAGCGTGTAGTCATTCCATGCGTGTGGCACCCGGCGGGCGCGGCCTTCGGTGTCAGTGAAGTGATGGTCGCCGGACTCGGCGGTCGGCAGCCCCTGCTTGATCTGCACGAGCCAGGCCCAGATTTCGCGGTTGGTGAACGAGTTGAGGCTGGAATCGGGGTGGGCGCCGCCGTCGACCACCTTGGTGATCCAGAGGCCGTCCATCGCCACTCTGCGGCGGGTGGTGATGTACTCGGTGTGGAGCGTGCTGGTGCTGACACCGTGAAGCGCCGCGGCGTACTGGGAGCCTTGGTGCATGTCTTCGGCGAATATCTCCCAGCAGCGTTCCGGGCCGCTGAGGAATAGCGCGTTGGACGCGTCGTACGTACAACCGTGGTGGCGCCGGATGTCGAGCGTGTTCTGTAATGGTATCAGCAGTTCGCGGGCGGTCGGTCCGATGATGCGGCCGATTCGCAGGTTCGGAGCGAGGTCCGCGTTCCAGTCGGCGTAGGGCAGGTCGATGACGTGGGCGGCGATTATCGTTCCGCCGAAGTCCTCGCCCGGGGCGGTCCAGGCCGGGACGACGTCATCTTCACCGACAATCAGCAGGTAGCCGGTGTACCAATGTCCCTTGAGCATCGTGCCCATCGCGGTCATCACCGACCGGGCGACCGGCGCGGAGTTGAGCGAGCCGGTGAAGTAGAGCAGCGCGCCGTCCTTCATCTTCGCCAGGTCAGCCATCTTCACGAGCACCTGGTTGATGTCCGTGGCCGAGCCCTGGAGTTTCGCCGGGCAAGTGACAATCATGTAGTCGGCCGCCTTCCACGCGTCCGCCAGGCCCGGCACCGGCGTCTTCGCCAGAAGGGGATAGCTGCGCGCGTGCTGGCTCCCGCCCATCTCGTAGGTCACTTTCAGCCCGGACCCGATGGTGTGCCCCGGACCCATAATCGAGAAGGTCAGCAAAGGCAGGACCGAGTAGTTGACCGTGAAGCTCAGACCCGGCGGCAGTACCCAGTTGCCCAGGTCGATGTTGATGATGCCCCAGAAGCCCCCGCCCGCAGAACGAACGCTGCAGTCGGCATCCTCCACTCCTGTCGTCCACCCGGGCACCTGTTCCCCTCCGGGCAGCGGCACCCTTCTCCTGCGGGCATCGTCGAGGCACTGGAAGTACCTGTGGCTGTCGGTCGCCACGATGTTCGTGATGTTCTGCGAGCCCATGTTCCGGAGTGTCAGCCGGACCACGAAGTAGTTGCCGTACCGGTCGACTTCGCGCGATACCTTCAGCGGGTTGATGAATTTCATCGGCGGCGTGGTGAACGCCCTCCTGAAACCCCGCCTGTCGCTGGCCAGCGGCCGGATGCCCTCGCCCACCGCAGTTACCTGCCAGGCGTACTTCCTGTCCACGTCAAGCTTCCTCGCTCTCGTCGGATAGCGGAACCGGGTCGAGTTGATGCCGGCCTGCTCGAACCACGGCGGATTCGCCCGCAGGGCCTCCTCTTTGGTCTGGCCCG
>CAYOCZ010000634.1:0-1904 GCA_964402475.1 uncultured bacterium
CGTATCTAGCCTCGCCCCTGAATGGTATGACGATTCTCGACGTTTCAAACCCGACGCGACCGACCCGCCTGGGTGGAGTGGACATCGTCGGTCTGAATCCCGCGTGCATGTCGGTAGCTGCGCGCGACTCATTCGCCTACATGCACTGGTATCAGCGCCCCCAGTTCCAGTCGGTCGACGTGTCGGACCCCACGAGGCCGCAGCGGGCAGGTGGCGTGGACGTGACCAACCCTCCCGAAGACATGGTCATTCGCGACAGCTTCGTGTACGTCGCAGAGATCAACAAGCTCCAGATTGTCAACGTCGCGCGACCGAGGGAGCCGGTGCTGGTCGGAACGTGCAGTGGCAGTGGCGATGGCGTGGCAGTCGTCGTGCAGGACTCCTTCGCGTACATGGCTGCCGACGCGATACGAATCATCAACATTGCCAGACCCGACAGCCCGTTCGTGGTGAGCACGATAGCAGACCATGTCGCCACCGGCCTGGCAGTCCGGGATACGTTCCTCTACATCCCGTACGTCTACGATACACTCTTTACATACAGCGTCGCCGACCCAGCCCAACCTCGACTGCTGACGTTCACGCCCCTCGGAGTATGGCCCAAGGACATTGTGCTCGGTGGAGAGCGTGCCTACGTGGCGTTGAATGGGGCGCAAGCTGTCGAGGTGCTTGACCTGACCAATCCGGGCTGTCCAGTCAGCCGTGGACAGGCCAGTGCTCCCTACGGCGCGAAGCGCCTCTGTTACGACAACGGCTTGGTGTATGCGGCTTTGTGGCAGGCCGGTATCGCCGTCTACGAGACAACAGCGGTCGGTATTGCCGAGCAAGCGCCCGCGAGACAGAAGCCAGCGACGCTACGCGTCTGGCCGGCGCTAACAAGCGGTGAAGCACGTCTCACGTTGGGCGCTGCGGCAGGAAGAGCTGACATTGCAGTCTATGAAGTGTCTGGAAAACGAACTAAGCACGTGCGCCGACAGATCGTCATGAAAGGAGGTGCTACTGAGGGCGTTCTGGACCTGTCGGGTCTTGCTGCTGGCGTCTACGTTGTCAGAGTTCAGTCCGAAGGGAAGAGCTTCACGGCGAAAGTCGTGAAGACAAACAGGAGGTAAGAAGTGAAAAGTGCAGTGTTGCTGCTCCTGATTTCAGGAGTGGCGTATTCGCTGGTGGTCGGTTTCCACCAGGAACCGCTATCTGCGCAGCTCAGTGGATGGACACACCGTGAAGGCACGGTCGCACAGATTCTGACGATCAATTTCGATGAGCTGGACGCCGCCTCGGGAGCGTACGTGGAGCTGTTCGCAGGCGAGTATGGCAGTGGCGGCGACTATGACCTCAGCATCCAAACGTACCCTGGCGGAAACCAGATAGCATACAAGCCGCACGGCAAGTACATCCGGCCCCAATACTGGGTGCGCTTCGATAGTATTAACGTCATCTACCCTGAGTCCATCGTGAAGGGGAAGAAGTTGGCGTTCTGCTTCACGCGGGGAGGGGGAGACTCTCTGCAGTACTATTATACCGACGCGAGCGGGTACAACTACGGCGGGCTGATAGCGTCGTATCCGGGCGCGCTGACGCCCTGCCACGGTCTGGCGATGAGATGCTATGGGAGGATGAAGGCGGTGGACAGCACGTACTGGACCATGGTGCCGGGGCAGCCAAGGTGGTGGGAGTGGGACACCACCATGAAGAACAGGTGGATTGCGCTGGCCGAGACCGCCGGCGTTCGAGCCGTGCGGCTCGAGCTCAACTGGAGAGACACGCAACGCGGCACGAACCTGGACAGCCTTGACTTCGGGAACATCGACAAGGACTTGTCGTTCTTCAAGGACGCCAATTGCGCGCAGTTCGGACTGCTCCAGGAATGTGCCAAAGCGGCAAGCAGCAGAATAGTCCTACTGAAC
>CAYOCZ010000635.1:0-1902 GCA_964402475.1 uncultured bacterium
GCCGCCACCGGTTCTCTTGCGTCCGGTCCGCCCAACAGGCAGCCTCTTCGGCGGGAGTGAGTCGCTTCACCTGAGATACCCACGGCGATGGTCTACTCAGCGTGCTTCCTGACTACCCGTGCTTCTCACGTCCTGCCTTCCACCACGAACAAGTCGGCCTGCGCCACGAGCGCCCTGCCTGCCGCCTTGTGCGCCTGGACGTAGGCCCGCTCGGCCCTCTCCAAATCCAGATACCGTTGCTGCGTCAACCCCTCGCGAGCCGTCGCCTTGTAGGCCCGGATTCGCCGATGCTGCTTCACCACGCGGCCGACGAGATACCGCAGACCCGCTCGAACGTCGCGCGCCGTCTGCCAGACGTAGGCACCCGCCGCCGTGGTGGCCACGGGCCGGTGTTTGCGCACCAACTCGTGTACGAGGTCGTACATCTCGCGTTCGCCGATCTGTACCCCGACGGCCGCCATATCCGCCCGCAACCTCGCGTAGGTCCTGGCCCGGTCGACGCCCCGACAGTAGCGGTGGAGGTAGCCGAGGAGCATCCGCTCGGCGTCGGTCAACTCGGGTCGCGTCGGGTCACGGTTCATGCTTGCTGCCTAGCCGCGCGAGCAGGGCCACTTAAGCCCCACGTCCTTGCGCTTCAGTTTCGCCATGCGGCCGTCCGCGTGATGCCAGACGATCCCCTCGAATGGGTGCTCAGCCAGCCAGGCCACGAGCCCGACGAAGTCGCGCGCGGAACACTCAAGGCGCGTTCGGTCGTGACGCACTAGACAACGCGCACCCCACCCCTCTCGGCCGCCGTTGATCTTCGGGCCAATGAGTTCATACGTTCCATCGTTCAACCCCCCGTGTGCCGGTGCGGCCTCGCGGTGGTATTTGTCCTCCGGCCCGTCACCCACCGGCACCCAGCCCACTTCCTTGCCCGTGACGTCGTCCACGCCACAGGACTCGAAGTCGTCTGGCTTCGGCCGCCCAGGTTTGACCGTCAGGCGCTTGAACATCTTCCCGCCACGGAACATGCAGGCCGTGCCGTCCCACTTCCGCGTCGGCACGCCCTCACCGTCAAGCACCCACTGACACTCGGGATTGACGGTCCGCGTCACCCGCGCCCTGTTCTGTTCGTCTCGCAGAAACAGCGTCGGAATCTTCTTCATCGCCCTTCTCCTTTCAGAGCCACCTATCCCAACCGCTACCGTGCCAGAGAGAGCCGATATGCTGCCTCGTGCCGAAGCCAATACTCTGCGCTCGTGCCGAATGCTGCGGCCAGTTCCTTCGCGGTGCGGGCGGTAATGGCCTTCTTGCCCATGATGATCTGGTTGACGGTTTGAAGCGGTCGCCCAAGGATGTCCGCGAGGTCACGCTGCGTCCACCCGCGTTCCTTGAGTTCCTCTCGGATGAACTCTCCGGGCGGGAATACTTTGAAAGGACTGCTCATCGCCTTTTGCTCCTTACAGAATTCCGCTTTCACTGAAAGACTGAACTTCTCATTCATCGCTCAACTCGGGTCGCGTCGGGTCACGGTTCATGCTTGCTGCCTCAGAACAACGACGTGGCATTACAACCGCGCAGGTCGCAAAACGTCTCAGGCTTCCAAAATACCTTCCAGCCGTTTCCGAACCGCCCCGTTCCCTCGCACTCTGACTGCCCCGGCTTCTCGATGCGCGCCACGACCGCGCGAGCCACTGCTACGCCGTCAAACCGGAACAGAAGTGGGTCGCCAACTTTGCACGGCGGCGGAAACCGGAACGACCAGAACTCCCATGAACCTTCTGGCACGTCGTCCCAAAACTCAGCCCTTGCCCATTGCGGCACGTTGATGTTCATGCCCTGTCCTTTCGCGCTAAAGCCACCCCAGCACCGCCGCCCCCTCAATCACCTTTGCAGCAGACGAGCGAGCAGAGTAACGAA
>CAYOCZ010000636.1:0-1900 GCA_964402475.1 uncultured bacterium
CCCGTCGCCACCGCAATGAGCACGACCATCGCAATCAGGACGAGCACGGGCACTGCCGGGCCCGTTACGTTCCGCTTCGCGGCAATCCGGATCGTCATGTTCTTGTCCAGACCTTCCACGATCTCCACGCCCGAATGGCCTTCCGCGGAGATCTTGATGACATACTCGCCTACGACCACGTCTATCGGGATATCGACGGTCGCCGTGAAGGCCGTCTTCTGGCCCGGCTCGATAACGGCCGTCGTCGTTGGCTCCAGCTTGCATTCCCAATCCAGCGGCAGGTCGAGCGTCGGGGAAACATTCCTGAGCGCCAGCGTGCCCGAGTTCAGAATACTGAACTTGAAGATCGCGGGTGCGCCCTTCTGCAGCTCCTTGTACTGGTTGCTCATGACAATGTCCAATTTACCGACGCCCTTCGGGATAAGGATCAGGTCCACACGGCTGCCCTTGATCTTGGCCAGCTCCTCGGCCGGCAGGTCCTGTCCCCGGTACTTCTGTCGCATCGCGCTTATTGCCTTCAGCTCGGCCGGACGCGTTATGACAACGGCAAAGTTGATGTTCCTGTCTACCAGCTCCTGGTCGAGTTTCTCCGGGATCGAAATCTCCAGGTCTATGCTCTGCTTGGAGATCTCTTCGGTAAACTTCACTTGCGTGACCCGTGCGTCCGTGCGCGGGTCCATGAACCCGAACTTGATCTGAGGTGGCAGGTTCAGAACGAGCAGTGAGAAACTCTGGTCCTCTTTGCCCAGCCGTTCCAGTGTGAGGTCGTACCGTATCTTGCTGCCGAGCTGGCCCTGCTGCGCGTATTGCGTCGAGGTCACCGTCGGAAGCTGTTCCGACGATTCACGCTTCAGGAAGACCGGGTACTCACGCGTGGTGCCCAGATATTCTATGCGGACCGTCACCGCCTCAACGTCTTTCTTCAACAACTTGTAGTCCAGCTCGACCGACTGCTTGTGGCCCAGTGCAGGCACAATCTGCTGGTACGGGTCACCGACAATAGCATCGAGCGAGTAGCCGCTGGTGTCGCGATCGCCGCCCGACGTGACCTTTGCCATCAGCGTGACAATAACGTTGTCGATCTGTAACAGGTCGCCCAACCGATCGTCCGACAGCTCGCCCTCCTCCTCCATGGCGGTGCGCGCCTTACCCAGGTCGGAATCGTTGCGAATCGTAACCGTCGCCATGTACTGGCCGGTTTCCGTCCGGTACTTTCTGGCATCGACCACCGTCACCAGCGTCGCATCCTTCAGAAATCCGAGCCGGGTCTGTTCGAGCTCGATCTGAGCTTTCCTGTGCGCCAACACGGCCTTATCGTGCGCCTGCCGTGCAGTGTTGAGCTCGTCTACCGTTACTATCTTCTGATCGTAGAGCCGCTTGGTCTGTTCGTATTCGACCGCAGCGCGGTCCACAGCCGCCTTCGCATGCGCCAACTCGAGCTGCGCCTGCCGCGTCTTGAGCCTGGCCAGCAGCTCCTCCTTGGATGCGCGTTGGGCCACGGCCGCGCCGGCCGGCACAGCGACCGGCACGATAGCCGGCGCCTCCGCCGGCTTGTCTGCCCCCCGCGCCGCGGGTGGGCCCACAAGCCAGGCGCAGCCCAGCAAGACGAGCAGTGCCGCACGGAATACTTCCGATAGATTTCTCATGTCACCGGACCCCCTGTCCCATGGGCGCCTACGAGGTTGAAGCAGACCATGCTCTGTTCACTCGCGCACCCCAGTGCTCCCCACGCGGTTATGTCTTCGTGTCGCGTGTCGATTTTCAATTTTCAACTTTCAATCCTCACTCTTCCATCTTCGCCGAAGACTCACCGGCCTCAGCCTGTTTCATGTATCTCAGGTAGATCTCTTCGAGATTCACGTTGGCGAGGCGGTCGCGGTCGAACGTCTCGAGCATACGG
>CAYOCZ010000637.1:0-1893 GCA_964402475.1 uncultured bacterium
TCGACGACAAGCCGCTCAAAGACATCATCGGCAACCTCTACTACCCGGACAGCCCCTACGAATTCTCGGTTATGCCCGCAGACGTACTCGGCCAGGTCTACGAACAGTTCCTCGGCAAGGTCATCCGGCTCACAGCCGGGCATCAGGCCAAGGTCGAAGAAAAGCCCGAAGTCAGGAAAGCCGGCGGCGTCTACTACACCCCGACCTACATCGTTGACTACATCGTCAAGAACACGGTCGGCAAGCTCCTCGAAGGCAAGACGCCCAAAGAAGCCGAAGACCTCCGTATCCTCGACCCTGCCTGCGGCTCCGGCTCCTTCCTCCTCGGCGCGTACCAGTATCTTCTCGACTGGCATCTGGACTGGTATCAAAGCCACAAGCCTCAAGCCACAAGCTCCAAGCCCGCAGAAAAGTCTGTCACCCTGAGCGCAGCGAAGGGTCTTCGCTCCGCTCCGCCCGTCCATCAAGACGCCAAGGGCAACTGGCGACTCACGACCGCTGAGCGAAAGCGCATCCTGCTCAACAACATCTACGGCGTGGACATAGACTCGCAGGCGGTCGAAGTTACCAAACTCAGCCTCCTGCTGAAAGTCCTCGAAGGCGAGAACCAGGAAACGCTCGGCAGCCAGCTCAAACTCTACCACGAACGCGCCCTGCCCGACCTCGGCAGCAACATCAAGTGCGGCAACAGCCTCATTGGCCCTGACTTCTACCAGAACCAGCAGTCCAGCCTCTTCGACGACGAAGACAAGTACCGCATCAACGTCTTCGACTGGGGCCAAGGCTTCCCCGAAGTCATGAAGCGCGACGGCTTTGATGCCGTCATCGGCAACCCGCCATATGGTGCTTTCGGAGTCGATGAGCAAGACGAGTACTACAGAGGCCGCTATGAAGCCGCCTCCGCCGCTGTAGACACCTATGCTCTCTTCATCGAGAAAGCGTCGCAGGTCCTCGCCGTTGGTGGAAGGCTCGGAATGATCGTGCAATCCGGTTGGGTATCCGCTCCAGGCATGCGCAGCCTAAGGAAGCTCTTCACGAACCGGTTCCGACCGATTGCCTTCGCTTCGATGCCATACGATGTATTCGGCGCGTACATCGATACGGTGATCGTGGTTGCGGCTCGTGCGAGGGAGGAGCAAGCGTTGGCTCATGCCGACCACTGCGACGTAGAGCTGTTCGTATTCCCGCCACGACTGAAGCTGAGTTCGGTGGAGCAGTTCGCGGCCTACGCCAAGAGCGCTGACGCGGCCGATTGGGCTAAGTCGGCGGACTCCGAGTTCCTCGTGACCTCGTCCAATGCCGAACAGAACCTCGTGGACAAGATGCGCAGCGCTCCTCGACGCTTCCGCGATGCCATGGACATCCAGCGTGGCGTGACTCCCTTTCATACTCTGCCCTCACGTGTAGGACCCAATGCGCGTCGCGCATTTACTGGCACAGTGCGCCGGTATCGTCTATCTCACGGCAAGAAGGCCTTCATCAGATACGACGAATCGCTTGCGGAGTTCAAGCCAGAGCGCTACTTCAGGGGGCCACGGCTACTTCTCAGGGAGATGATCAGCAGGCAATTCCGGCTTCAGGCGGTTCTCATAACCAAGGACGTCGTCACCAACAAGTCGATGCAGAGTCTGCTGCTGAGCGATGCCGCCTACAGCATTCTCTATCCACTGGGGTTGCTTAACAGCAGGCTGATCTCGTGGTTCTTCCTCGCTGTCCATAGCGTGGGACGTCGGGACGACTTTCCCAAGATCGTGCTGAAGCAGACCCGGGAGCTACCGTTCAGACCAATCGACTTCTCGAACAAGGCCGACAAGGCGCGGCATGACAAGATGGTCGGACTGGTCGAGGCGATGCTGAAGCTGCACAAGGACTTGCCCAAGGCCAAGACGCCGC
>CAYOCZ010000638.1:0-1890 GCA_964402475.1 uncultured bacterium
GTCTTCAACTGCCTGCTTCTCAACGACAGGGCTCTCAGGAGCCTTGGCGGGTAGTGCTGCAGCGAGTTCGGCCACTGGGGCAGGTGCCGCGGAAACGACGCCTTCCAGGGACAGAATCAACTGCCCGACGGTTATCTCATCCCCTTCGGCTACGTGGACCTGGCTCACCTCTCCCGCCAACGAGGATGGGACCTCGATAGTTGCCTTGTCCGTTTCCAGCTCAAGGACGGGCTGGTCAACCACGACAGAATCGCCTGGTTTCACGAGCACCCGGGTAACCTGGATGGACTCAATGTTTTCGCCAAGTTCCGGCAGATTGAATTCTGCAGACATTGTTCTGTTCCTCACGGGGCTAAAGTACAGGGACGGAAAACAGACCGTCCGCAAGCGGCTTACACATAGAGCGGGTTCGGTCTCTCCGGCTGAATCGACAGATCATCTCGAGCCTGCAACACAATCTTCTTCTCCAAACGAGCGTTACTCGCAAGAGTGGCCAGGGCAGAGTATGCAATATGGCGGGCGTCCACCTCAAAGAAGTCACGCAGTGCCGGCCGGCCATCGCTGCGTCCAAAACCGTCCGTCCCGAGAATATCCACGGGAGCAGGAATCCAGCGGGCGACCGACTCTGGCAGGGCTTTGACGTAGTCCGAAGCAATCACCACCGGAGCATCTGAACCGGACAGACAGTGTTCGACGTACGTTACATGCGGCTCCTCATCCGGATGCAAACGATTCCAGCGCTGTACATCCTCCGCATCGCGATGAAGTTCCTTGTAGCTGGTTACTGACCAGACTTCCGCCTTCAGCTTATACTGCGTCTCCAGCAGCTCGGCCGCCTTCATCGCTTCGCCCAGGATCGAGCCACTACCCAGTAGCCGCACGTCCGCAGCGCCATCCACGGGCTTCACGCGGTACAACCCCTTGAGGATGCCCTCCGTGGCCCCCTCGGGCATCATCGGCTGAGCGTAGTTCTCGTTCAGAACCGTGATGTAGTAGAAGATATCTTCGCCCTCGGCATACATGCGGCGCAGGCCGTCTTCAATGATCACGGCCAGCTCATACGCGTAGGCGGGATCGTACGCCATCATGTTCGGCACCGGCAGCGCCAGCAAGTGGCTGTTCCCGTCCTGGTGCTGAAGCCCCTCTCCCGCGAGGGTTGTCCGCCCGGATGTAGCGCCCAACAGGAAGCCCTTGCAGCGGCTGTCGGCGGCAGCCCACACGAGGTCACCAACACGCTGAAGCCCGAACATGGAATAGAAGATGAAGAATGGAATCGTGTTGATGCCGTGGTTGGAATAGGCGGTGCCGGCCGCGATGAACGAGCCCATGGACCCGGCTTCCGTAATCCCTTCCTCGAGGATCTGGCCGTCAGTTGCCTCTTTGTAGTAGAGCAGGTTCTGCCGGTCGACCGGTTCGTAAAGCTGCCCTGGGTGGGAGTAGATCCCGCACTGCCGGAACAGGGCCTCCATGCCAAAGGTGCGCGCCTCATCGGGGACAATGGGCACCACCAATTTACCCAACTCCTCGTCTCTCAGGAGCTTTGTCAGGATGCGGACGAACGCCATGGTGGTTGACACTTCGCGACCGTCCGTGCCGTCACGAAACTCCTGAAAGAAATCCAGCCCCGGCGTCTGCAGGGGCGAGTGCATGGGATGCCGTTCCGGCGTGAACCCACCCAGCTCACTCCGGCGGTTCAGCAAGTACTTTTTCTCGGGACCTTCCTCCGGCAACTGGTAGAACGGCAACTGGTTGACGTCCTCATCGGAAATAGGAATGTGGAAGCGCGTCCGGAACTCCAGCAGCTCCTTCTCTTTGAGCTTCTTCTGCTGGTGGGTAATGTTCAGCCCCTCGCCACCCTCCCCCATCCCGTATCCCTTGATCGTCTTGGCA
>CAYOCZ010000639.1:0-1880 GCA_964402475.1 uncultured bacterium
TTTCATGATTATACGGTTGCGGTAATCGGTCTCCTTCAAGACCTCAATCTTCACACCGCAGAGCAGGCTTGCGAGCCAGACGTTCTGGCCCTTCTTGCCGATGGCGATTGAGAACTCGGCATCGGGCACCACGACGATATGCGTGTCGCCTTCCTTGATGACTTCCGCGACCTTGGCCGGGCCGAGAGCGCGGGAGATGAAGACCTGCGGGTCCTTGCTCCACTGGACGATGTCGACCTTCTCGCCGGAGAGCTCCTTGATGATGTTCTCGATGCGCGACTTGCGGTAGCCGACGCAGGCGCCGACCGGGTCTACCTTCTCGTCGAGCGAGGTGACCGCGACCTTGGAGCGGAAGCCCGGGGACCGGGCGATGCCCTTGATTTCGACCACTGCCTCACGGATTTCCGGAATCTCGCGGGCCATCAGCTTCCGGATGAACTCAGGATGGGTGCGTGAGAGGAATACGCGCGGGCCGATGGGCGTCTTCTCGACCCGATGGACGTAGGCCTTCATCGGCGACCCCTGGCGGTAGTGGTCGGCCTTGAGCTGCTCGTGATTGGGGAGAGCCGCTTCAATCAGGCCGAGGTTGACGATTATCTCGTCGCGGCCAATCTTCTGAATGGTGCCGGTGACGATTTCGCCCTTCTTCTTGCAGAACTCGTCGTAGAGCTTGGTGCGCTCGGCCTCGCGCAGCTTCAACACCAGTTCGTCCGAAGCCTTGCGGATGGCAATCCGGCCGAGTTCGTCGAGCGGGACCTCGACCCGTATCATATCGCCGGGCTGGGCCGACGGGCTTATCGCCTGGGCGTCGGCTACAGAGATTTCGCGGGCGGACGTGCTCACCCGCTCGACCACGTTCTTGGCGAGGAATACGCGGATATCGCCGGTTTCAGACGTTATTTCGGCGTCCGCCTCGGTATCGGGACCGTACCGGCGACGAAGGCCGGCGACGATGCTGGCGCGCAGGGTCTCGCAGACGTAGGTGACGTCGACGTTGCGTATTCGGGCAATCTGGACGATGAGGTTGGCGATTTCCTTGTTCATTAATTCCTCTCAGCATGGCTCCGCGCGAATAGCTCGGAGTCGGAAACTCTTGTCCGTGCCTCCCGGATTTCGGCATAGGCATACTCGCGGGCCGCGGGTTCGGGTCCGGACTCAGTACGAATCGTGATTCCATTCGGTCCGGTAGCTTCGAGCCGGCCCTCAACCCAGCCGTCGCGCGTCAACACCCGGACACTCTTGTGCAGAGCTTTCACGTAGTCCTGCGGCTGGTAGAGCTTGCGCTCGATGCCTGGGGTCGAGACTTCCAGCGTGTACTGGCGGTGCAGGAAGCCGGTGGCATCGAGCCGTGCCGTGAGCGCACGCGAGAACTCGGAGCAGGTCCGAACCGACGCGCCGGACGAGGTTTCCACCTGCACGCGCAGTTCACGGCCGCTGACTTCGGCGTGATAGACCTCGACGCCGGTATCGCGCGCCGCGGCCGCAATCGGCTCAAGCACTTCCGGAGGCACTTGACTGACCATGATGGCGATTATAGCCCGACACTCTACTGAGTCAACAAACGCGGCGGGGTGCGACGAGTTGCCGGGTTCTGCGTGGGTGGCCTAATCAATTGACAGAGCTTGCGTTAGGTGAGAGTTGGGTGCTAGCTCAGGTCAGGACGGCGGGCGTGAGCGGGTGAGCTAGCCCGAATGGCCCGCGAATGGTCGCTGAGGACCTCAGGCAGGCTGCGGAAGCGCAGTGGACGTTCACGCATGCGCCGCAGGGCTCGCAGGTCGTCCAGGTCTTCAGCCCGCTCCAGCAGCTCTTCGTACTCGGCGATGTCGAGGATGACCGCCGCCGGTTTGCCGTCGCGGTACACTAGTTCGCGTTTGCGCGTA
>CAYOCZ010000640.1:0-1877 GCA_964402475.1 uncultured bacterium
GGAGGAGCGAGGACAGGAGATAGGCGAAGATGGAGGACGGGCGTAGGAACGAGGAAGTGGGCGGCGGGGCTCGCTGGAGGATGCAGAAGATACTGCAGAGGACATTGCGGAACGGGTCGCAGGAGACCGGGCGAGGGATATCGCGGAGGATGCTGCCGAGGACGCTGCGGAGGACATCGCACAAGGCGTCGCGCAGGACGCTGCGCGAGACAGCGCAAGAGACCTCGCGCAAGATGCCGACAAAGACAGGTCGAAAGACGTCGCAGAAGACACCGCATAAGACATCCAAAGAGACATCGAGAAAGACCTCGGATTAGACCTCCGGAAAGACCTCAATAAGGACACCCGAAGAGACATCGAGAAATGGCCTGCTAAACGCCCTGGGGGACGGGGGAGGGGGGACAGGAGAATGACGAATTCCGAATGACGAATGGGAGAATGGAGCCCCGCGGAGGCCGGAAAATGGCCTGAAGCAGCGGAAATGCACGTAAGAGGGGCGGGAATAAGGCCAGCCTGGCCGTCTTGAGGCCGGTCCGGAAAGCGGCTGCACACTCTGTTAGAGGCACTTGGGTGCGATTTGCCGGAGAGCAGGATTCCCACTATAATGTAAACGGAGCCAGTTTGAGATGAGCCGAAAAGACGACCGGTTTCAGGTAACCAGCGAGGTCGGGGTAAGGCTGCGCCGGCTGCGGCTTGCCGCCGGGCTGACGCAGGCAGAGCTGGCCGAGGCCACCGGCCGGGGCTGGCCCAACACCATGGTCTCGAAGCTCGAGTCAGGAGACTATCCCAATCCCGGCATCGCGGTCGTGGCCGACTATCTGCGGGCCTGCCGGGCGAGTTTCGACGACCTTTCGGACTTCCTGAACGAATACACCTCGCGTCCGACGCCGGCCGAGCAGAAGGCGCGGAAGGCGGTTGCCAAGGTTGTTTCGCAGCTACCGGCGCAGATAGGCAACCAGGCACTCAAGTACGACATCAAGACAAGCGTTGCTCGCCGGGCCGAGGGCAAGAAGCCGCTTTCCCCGGAGGAACGGGTGAAGCGGGTCCTGAACCTGGCCGCGGCGGCGAGTAGGCGCAAGCGGCTGGACATCCTCGTGAAGTACCTCGAGGACGAGGTCGGGGGCGGGCTCGTTCTCACCGAACGGCAGTTCCTCGCCCGGCTGGCGAGGAAGTGCTGGGGTGCGCTGACGTCAACGCGAGGGAAGCTTGCGCACATGCGCGTGAGGCGCATGGCGCGGGCTGTCGGCGAGGGAATCGTGGAACACGTGCTATCTGCGGACAAGGTCCGGCTGGTGCGGGACCGGGTAGTTGACCTGTTCGGCAGGATGGAGGCAACCGGCGCGTTCGGAGCGGTGCCGCAGTCCAAGCCGTATCGCCGGCCGACCGCGTCAGAGCGTGAACTGAGGGGATTGACCCCGGCTCAGATTGCCCGGCAGGCATACCTCAGCGAGGCGCTAAGCGGGGCGATGGCGGCAATTCAGACAAAGGACCGTCCCAGGGGTGAGGCAGTGATGTGGTACAACTGGCTCACGCTGCTCGCGAGCAACGCCTACGACACCCGGCCCGGGTCGCCGGAACGGGAGAAGGTGCTGGCCGCCGCGCTCGATACGTGCAAAGACGAAGAGCTCGGCCGCAAGTTCGCCGAACTCGCCCTCGACGGCCTGGACCGTTTCCTCCGCCGCAAGTAGCGCCGGCGGCGCTGGAAGCCGCGGTCCTCATCGCCAAGTGGGTGGCGCGCGGCCTGACCACGGCCGTGCTGCAGGCCATCCGCACCGACGTCTTCAACGTGGCAGCGCCGGTAGCACCGCGATTTCGTCCCAAGGCCCGGCACCTCAGGGGCTCTGCCTAACCCTCTGCGCAAAACAGGGGACAGTCCC
>CAYOCZ010000641.1:0-1874 GCA_964402475.1 uncultured bacterium
GAAGCGAGCATTTCGGCCAGCACCAGCACCACGAGCACGCCGACCACGCAGTTCAACAGCACGTTGGTCAGATGGAAACCGGGCGGCCTCACGCCGGACAGCTTCCGCTCAAGCCAGAAGCTCGAGACCACCAGCGGCCGGTAGTAGCTGTGAGGAATGCGCCCCTGTTCCGCCCACCAGTGCGTGAAGCTCTGGCCGAAGAACCCGAATGGCGCCGGAACCAGCAGGTCCTCGTTTTCGACAATCAGCGCCTTGTCGTCCCAGACAAAGTCATAGCTCAGCGTCGGCAGGTACAGCAGCCCGGCCAGCGCCACGATGCCCGCGGCAAGGAGCACCAGCCGCGGCGTCAGCCTGCGGGTTTTCGCGGCCTTTGGCTGCGCCATTGTTCATATATCGTCCTGAGCCCGGCGCCGATGTCAAGCTGCTCGCGACCTGGTTTAACAGTGGTCCGGCTTCGGCCTATCTTCTCACCAAGATGGACCAACTGAAACTGCTGATAGCAGGCGAATGGGTCGCAGCCGAGAAGGCACTGCCGGTCCTGAGCCCGTACGACGAGTCGCTCATCTGTGAGATTCCCATTGCAGCCGAGCCGGTCATCGACGCGGCAGTCGCCGCGGCCGAGGCCGGTGCGGCGGATATGCACCGGCTGTCTGCACGTACGCGCTCGGCCGTTCTCGCTTGCGCCGCTGGCCTGCTGTTGTCAACAGGGACGCTTCTGTAGGGAGACCCTCTTTTCTCCTCCTGGGTGTCAACGCGGGTCTGTCCGAGGCAAAGCACGGAGCCGCTCGGCCGCACCCAGGTCACCCGGAGCCTGCACAAGCACCTGCTGGAAGGCAACCCTGGCCTCTTCCGTCCTGCCCAAAGCCTGGAGCGCGACGCCGAGGTTGAATCGGGCCCCCGTGTTGCCCGGCTGGCTCTGCAATGCCCGGCGGAACTCAACCAGGGCCGAATCCTGTCTGCCCCTGAGCGCCAGCAACTGCCCGAGGTTGTTGTGGGCCGTCGCCAGGTCTGGTTGCAGCTCGATTGCCTGCCGGTACTCGCCCTCGGCGCCACGCAGGTCTCCGACCTGATTCAAGACCGCTCCAAGATTGCTGTGAAGCAGGGCGGAATTGGGGGCAAGGTCCAGTGCTTGGCGATAGGCCGCCGCCGCACCGACGAAGTCACCTTCGTGCGCCAGCACGTCGCCCAGGCTGAACAAAGCAGCCGTATCGCCCAGGACGAGCGCAAGAGACCGGCGGAACTCGCGCGCTGCGGCCTGCCGGTCCCCGACGGCCAGCAGGTCACGTGCGAGCTCAAACCTCGCTTTCGTGTCACTTGGACACTGTGCGACGATTGTCGTGTCCAAGCTCAGCTGACTCCTCCAGACCGGCATGGAACGGATTGCGACTGACCCCATCAGACCGATGTAGAGCACTGCGAGCACCGCCAGGGCCCGCCGTCCGCGCCGGAGCGTCATCGCGAGCGCGGCGACCGTCAGCAGGACCCCGACGCTTGGCAGGTAGAGCATCCGCTGCGAAAGGAACGACCGCCCGGGCGGAAACAGATCGCAGGCCGGCAGGATGAACAGAAAGAACCACAAGCTGCCGATTCCGACCGGGATGCGCCGATACCGAAACGCTGCCCAGGCCACTGCGGCAAGCGCTGTGGCAGCCACGACGATCGGCCATCCGAACGCGGCCAGCGCCACGGGGTCATGGGAGAAGATGCGGCGGTCGAATGGAAACAGAGACATGAACGCATACCGGCCGAACGAATTGACCGCGAGCATGAAGCGCAGGCCAGGACCGACTTCGCCCCAGCCAAGAGCGGGGCCCGTGAGTACCGCCGCCCTTGCGGCCAGGTACGCGACCACCACCGCCGCCATCGCGCCGACA
>CAYOCZ010000642.1:0-1869 GCA_964402475.1 uncultured bacterium
GAGACCGCGCGCGTCACGACCTGGCGCGTGGAAACGGACCGCGGGTTCCGCATGTTCCAAGTGCGCAGCGTTCGCCACAGTCTGCACCGGATCGGCGCCTGGCGCGTTCTCATCGTGGACGTGGACGGCAACCGCTACGACGTGCCCGACATGCGCGAGTTGCCCCTGCCGGCACAGCGGATTCTGGATCTATACATCTGATTCCGTTGAAGAGCCCCCTCACAGGGAAAGGAACACGCCTTATGGCGTTCACCGCAAACGATTGCCGTTGAGAGCACGGCGCCGTTTGTGGTTAGGCCCGTCAGGGGGAGAGGTATTGTCAAATGTTGTGGATGGGCTCCGGTTGAGCGCATCCGTCTGAAGCTTCCCTATGCTGCCTCTTTCATGATCCCGTCAATGAACTGAACGCCTCGAATGACGGAGGCGATGTACTCATGCTTGTTCAGCCGGCGCCAATGCTTCTCGGCCTGCTCGGCCAGCTTGTAGACCATCGTCAAGGTCGCGGTGCGGGAGCCGCAGCCCTTGGTGCGGGCCGTGCGCAGCCGGACGGTGGCGAAGGTCGACTCGATGGGGTTGGTCGTCCGCAGGTGGACCCAATGCTCGGCCGGGAAGTCGTAGAAGGTGAACAGATCCTCCTTGTCCTTCGAGAGACACTCGCAGGCCTTCGGGTACTTGGCTTCGTAAAGAGCGAGGAACTCGTCGTAGGCCTTCAGGGCGGCCTTCCGGGTATCGGCCATGTACATGTCGTGTATGCGCGCCTTGGCCTTGCTCTGAACGCCCCTGGGCATCTTGTCGAGGATGTTGGCCGTCTTGTGCACCCAGCACCGCTGACGGCGGGTCGCGGGGAACTCCTCGGCGGCTGCGGACCAGAAGCCAAGCGCGCCATCGCCGGTGGCCAGTTGCGGCAGTTTAGCGAGTCCTCGGGCCTTCAGATCGCGCAGGATCTCCCGCCACGACACCTTGCTTTCGCGGTAGCCATCGTGCACGGCCAGCAGCTCCTTCTTGCCGTCTTGAGTGGCTCCAATGATGACCAGGATGCAGCTGCGCTCGTCGTCCAAGCGCACGTTGAAGTGGATGCCATCGACCCAGATGTACGCGTAGTGCTTGTCGCTGAGATCCCGCCGTCGCCACCCCTCGTAGTCCTGCTTCCAGACTTCCTTGAGCCGCACGATGTTCGTGGCCGACAGTCCCTTGGCCTGGGGGCCGAGGATCGCCTCCAGCGCCTCCCCGAAGTCCCCGGTGGAGATGCCCTTCAGGTACAGGCAAGGAATCAACGCATCGATGCTGGGCACCCGCCTCAGGAACGGCGGCAGGATCTTGCTGGTAAACTTCTCCCCAGGCCGCCGGTCGTTGACCCGGGGCTGCCGCACCAGGATCGGCCCGATCCCCGTCAGCAACTCCCGCTCCGGGAGATGCCCGTTGCGCACCACGAGTCGGTGCCCCTCCTCGTCGCACAACTGCGCATGCCCTTGGATGTATTCCGTCACTTCGTTGCGTACGCTCTGCAGCAGCATCTTCCGCGCCCCCTCGCGAAGCACCTCCTCCAACGCCGACCCCACCTCGATACCGCCTTGCTCCCCCGCCGCTTCTCCTCTACGCTTTGCCATGGAGCGTATCCTTTCTCCCGGCTCACACCGGGGCTGATCTTTTTGCTAATCAGAAGGATACGCTCTCTTCTCTCATCCACAACTTTCGGCTATACCTCCATCGGCAAGGGCGCCAACCTGAAGGTGGTGGTAGACAGCGTGCTGAACGAGTCGGTCGTGCATCGGCTCATCGAACGGGCCGACCGGGTCTTCCACCTGGCCGCGGCCGTGGGCGTGCACCTGATCGTCAAGAGTCCCGCCCGGGTGATCGAGACGAATATTC
>CAYOCZ010000643.1:0-1865 GCA_964402475.1 uncultured bacterium
GTCCACGTCGAGGTCGCCGAGCTTCCTGACGAAAACGTAGCAGCTCTCGTAGACCTGCAAACCCGCCGTGTCCTTGCCGCTAAGGAAGATCGAGCCTGAGTAATCACCATCCCTGAGGCCCGGCGGCATGTATGCTGCCAATGTGCAGACCAAGGTCTGGCCCTGCCCCAGCGACGCGGGCAGGTTCGGGATGAGGATGCTGTCGATAGTCCCGCCCGGGCCGGTTAGCGACCCCATGAAGCTCAGAGAGTCTACCGGGGACACGCTCGGCCCATCAATGGAGTCCGGGTTGTAGGATGTGCTGGTATTGGCTAGGACGAACTCGCCGAGTGCGCACTCAAGGGAATCCCCGGAGCCCGTCGCCCATCTCCGCAGCCGTAACGTGTCGGCCACGACATCAAGCGAGTCGTTGTCAACATCAAGGTCACCGAGCTGGTAGAACTGGTATATGCGCAACCCGAAGGCACAGTGATAGAGATAGCCTCCGACGGCAACGACAGCCCAGCCAAGGCCTTCGTAGTGCCCAGCCTCAGCCGGATGCGTCGGGTCCGCCACCGAAATGACCCGCAGCCCGGCGGAAGTCATATCCGCAGAGAAGGCATAGCCGTGGGTCAAGGCTACTCCCCGGGGAAACACGACTACGGAATCAAGGCGCCCGACTTCGACCGGATGCGTGGGGTCGGCAACGGAGATGACTCGAAAACTGCGGGTGAGGCCGATGTAGGCATAGCCATCGCCCACCGCCAAGGCATAGACTTCGCCCGGTTCGTAGTAGCCCACCTCAACCGGATGCGTCGGGTCAGCGATTGAGATAATACGCAAGCCACCCGCGCCGGCTGCGACATAGGCATAGTCTCCGTCTACTTTCGCCTCATACCAGACATGCCAGCCCCCCCGGCGAACGGCAGTACCCGATCTCAGCCGGGTGAGACGGGTCAGCTATCGAGATGACGCTCAGACCCGAATCGGATGTGACGTAGGCGTAGTCCCCGCTGACTGCCACGAAGTAGGCCGCACGCGTGCTGCAGCGCCCGACTTCAACCGGCTGCGTCGGGTCGGAAACCGAGATGACCCGCAACCCGGCAGTGTCGTTCGCGAGATAGACATACTCCCCGCTCACTGCCACCGCGCGTGGTGTAGCCTCGGTGGAACAGAACGCTACCTCAACGGGATGCGCGGGGTCAGCCACAGAGATAACATACAGGCCTTGCCCCCCGCCCGAAAGCCCAGCCACGTAGGCGTACTTCCCCATTACGGCCACGTCCAGGAGCTCGACCGCGCCCCACGTGCCGACGCGCCGGACGTAGAGCGAATCCTGAGCCGGCGCGATGCTGGCCAGCCCCACGCACAGACAAAATGCCACCACTGATGTTCTCATCGTTGCCTCCTGCCGATAGACACAAGCCCAAGCTCAAGGGCAGGCACGCAGAAGCAGCGCCAACGCGCAGCGATATCTCCATGTCCTTTGCCCGATTGTGAGAGGAAGGAAAACCGACGGTCTCGACTACGGACGGGGCCAGTCATAAGCACGCCTCCGGCTGGGTTCTGCCCATTCTAGCAGCCAGCGCCGTCTGCATGTTGGCGGCCTGCGCCGTCCCCATACCGGCGCCAACGCCTGATTGTCGGCCATACGCCTCTCATGTCAATAGCTGCGGCTTGGTCTTCGAGGCCGCGTGCCCGTGGCGGTTTGACTCAGGGGACTAGGCCGGCAGAATCCAGACTCTGGGCACAGTCCCCGTGCGAGGACAGTCCCCGCCCGAGCATGAAGCGCGTACAAGCGTACGACGTGGTTGTGGTCGGGGCCGGGCATGCCGGCTGCGAGGCGGCGCTGGCGTTGATACGCGGGTAGACGGGTGTGCCATGCC
>CAYOCZ010000644.1:0-1865 GCA_964402475.1 uncultured bacterium
GTGAACCATGGCATTACTTGAGAGACGGGTACTGATTATCGGTCTGGCGGTCTACGTCGTGCTGGTCCTCCTGGCGGTGTTCTTCCTGTACCGGCCGAGGCTGAAGGCACGTCAGCGGAACGTCGCCTTTGAAGTCAACGCGCGCGGGAATATCCGCCCTGAAGTCGAGGCCAAGCTCCTGGTCAACCATGGATGGCGTCCCGGCTCCATCACTCCGAGTTCGTCGGCTGGCTGCTTCGTCACGCAGACGTTCCAAGCAGCGAGAGCCGCAAGCAATCGGGAATCATGGCTGGATGCGGCATGAGTGACATGAAGCGTGGCGGCGAATCCCATTCCAAGGGGAGGCTGACCAAGATGCAGAGACCGCAGGCTGCATCCAGGGTTGCCCTTGCGGACATCGTAGACGAATACGTTCGGCTGCTCCGTTCGGGCAGGGCGCCGTCGGCCGGCCGGTTCCTGAGGAAGTACCCGGGCCGGTCTATGATGCTGCGTGACGCGATTGAGGGGGCCGAACTGCTGCACCATGCCCTCATGGACTTCAGACAGGAACACCCTGCGGCCGACCCGGCCGAGTTCTTCAGTCTTCGCAGCCGCTAGAAACAGAACCCCGCCCGTCACATTCCGCGCCCCAAAGCGTATATATAGTCGAGGCGGGCGGAGAGCAACGCGTCCTGCTGAACGTTGCTCTTCCACTTGCCCGAAAGGACCATATATGAACACCGACTGCAAGGACAAGCGGTACGCAGTCATGAATGCCATTCAGCGCGTAGTGAGCGGCGACGTGAACGCGTATGAGGTGGTTCACGAGACCTGTGATGGGCCGCTGCGCGCCTTCATCGGCACACGCTACGGGTGGTTTGGCAGCGACTTCGTGGATGAGGTCGCTATTCGGACACATGAATACGCGTTCACTCACATCGACAAGTACGATTCGGACAAAGGTGCATCGTTTCAAACATGGTTGAATTGGCAGGCGCGGAACATCGCCGCTCAAGTGATGGCTGAGCGGTGTGTGCGCGACCATGCGTGCGAAGGGCAGTCTTCAACCGGTGCCGGACCGGAGGTGGAACTGCGCAACCAAGTTCTCAGGGAGGAACTGGCGGCACTGCCTGACGACGAACGGTTGGTCATCCTCTATCACGACTTCGAGGGGCTGACGTTCGCCGAGACGGCGCAGGCAACCGGCTTGAGCCTGAAGCAGGTACGCTACAAGCGAGACAAGGGCATGGCGCAAATGAAGCGCCGCCTGCAGGAACGCGGGATCGAGCCGGTGGAAATCGATGCGACGCCGGTGCCGATCTACCACGGCTGGGACTACACCGAGCCGGATGATGACTACACCGCGTCGGTGACCGCGGTTCTTCCGACTGGCCCGGACACGCTGGTCGACGCTGCGGCCCACGACTTGCCCGAGGACGAAGCAGAAGAGTAGGCATCGCAGACGCAAAGCAGGCCGCCGGCATCCCGGCGGCCTGCATCTATTTTGGCAAATCGGGCCTTGAGGACCACATAACTATATGAAGGGGTCTGGCTGCGGCCAGTCCTCAGAATCCGAAAACGCCTAACCGCGGGGTAACCCGCAGAAAGGTAGGGTTCAATGATGGACCCAACCAGGCGAATCGCGAACTGGAACGCGAAGTTCAACACCGAGCGTATCAAGGCGACGCTGGACGACATGCGGCCGGCAATGCTGGCGAATGTCACCGCAGTGTTCCCGATGATCACGGCCATGGAGCTGCAGGTCAAGCAGGTCTGCGATGGAGCGGGAGTGCCGACCATCCAGTATCCGTTCTACCTGAACTTCGGCCGCGAGATCTGGGCGCTTACCCGCAAGGAAGTGTCCGGTGAATCGCTCGCGCTGGAAG
>CAYOCZ010000645.1:0-1862 GCA_964402475.1 uncultured bacterium
TTCTCGTCGCTCGGATCCTCACCGCTCGACTCCTTGAATCCTACGTCTTGAATCCTATCCCTTGACCCCGGCTTGACGCCCGCTATTATCGAATGCCTGCAACGACGCAGGCGGAATCTCGAAGGAATGGAGACTTCCCGGCTTTGGCGCGGCCGGGCCTGCCGAACCGCTGTCAGTGCCTTTCCGCCGGTCAAGCCGTGAGTCCCTGAGTCATGTCCGCAAGGTAACGTAAGGAAGGAGTACCGATGCGAAAACTGGTAGTTCTGTGCCTTGCCGTGGGGCTCGCAGGGGCGAGCGACTTCTATATCTTCTACAAGCAGGTCGGAATCAACCCGAACTGCCCGGGGCTTTCCATCGACGCAAACAACAACTCGCCCTTGCACCGCCAGTGGCAGATGGACTCCGCGGGCAATTTCTCCGAGGACAACACCAAGGGCGACTGGATGATACGCGCGGTGCTCGACTGGACCCCGCAGGACACCAATGCGGCGACCGTCTGGTTCGCCAACAACATGCCCAAGGACACGCTGCCCGACATCTACTTCCCGGTTCGGGCGGTGATCAAGAACATGGGCAACGACACGCTGCCCATCGGCACGCCGGTGCAGCTGCGCATCACCGGGCCGAACAGCTACGACTACCAGGACACGATGACGACGACCACCGCGCTGAAACATGGCGCGACGGCGCAGATGAACTTCTCGCCGACCTGGCACATCCCGAACGTGCCGGGTGACTACAGCATCAAGGTCTGGACCGAGGCGGCCGGTGAGATGTGGCCGGCCGACGACACCATTTCCTACGACCTGAACTGCATGAACTGGATTCAATACCACGTCGACGCCAACATGCACTGGCTGACTTGGGCTGCTTCGGAGCGTGCGGTGAAGTTCGACCCGGCCGACTTCGGCCTGTCGTACCCGTTCGGGATATCGCGCGTCAAGGCCGACTTCTACTTGCACCCGGAAAGCACGTACGCCTGGGACGACTCGTCGTTCACTTTCAAGATCTATGGCGACAACGGCCAGACCCTGCTGTACCAGAGCGAGACCCTGGAAGCGATACCGGGTACGCCGGGCCCGTACCGGTCTTGTGACCTCGATTCGGTGCTCGTCATCGATTCCGGCAGCTTCTACGTGGCGGTGCGGCCGGTTAGTTCAACCGGCTTTCCATCGAACTGCGCCGACAGTTCGCTCGTCGGCGACCACAGCTGGTACGGCAGCCCGGGCTCTTGGTACTTGTGGACGCCGGGCACCGGGCTCCACGGCGACTTCTTCATCTCGACTGCGGTGCAGGAAAGCGCCGGTCCGGCGGGCAGCGAGCAGTGGATCGGGCGGAACGAGAGACCGCACCGCACGACTCCTGACCGGTCCGCTGCGGTGCACGGCAGCTTTGACCGGGCGAGCACTGAGCAGTGGACCGGGCCGACCCAGAATCAGCATCATGCGATTCCCGACCGGAAGCCCGGAGTCTTCCCCTTCGCGCCGATGCTGTTGCCCGGCGTGGCTGATACGCTCAAGTACGACGACAACATGCCGGCCAGCGCCTGGTGCCAGAACGTCGCCGGCGGCGGCTGGGGCGTCAAGTTCATCAGCCCGGCCGACAGCGTGACCCTCGCCGGGGCGCTGGTACACTTCTACTCGGGCTGGCCTACGCCCGGCGACACCTGGGCCTCGCTCAGGGCCTATGCCGACGACGGCATCGGCGGCGCGCCCGGTACCGAGCTTCTCGCGGTCGACTCGTTCAGAATCACGAGGGGAGCGTGGAATTTCATCCCGCTCGCGCCCGTGGCCGTAGAGGAGGGGTTCGAGCCGGGCCTGAACAGCCCGAGCCTCCGGATTACGAACTACCCGAACCCGGTC
>CAYOCZ010000646.1:0-1858 GCA_964402475.1 uncultured bacterium
AGAGCGTGCCGGTCCTGATTCGCGGGGAGAGCGGAACCGGCAAGGAACTCATCGCTCGGGCCCTGCACGATTCAGGCCCAAGGGCGGGCAAGCCATTCGTGGCAGTCAACTGCGCGGGCGTGCCCGAAGACCTGCTTCAGGTCGAGTTCTTCGGCATTGAGAATGGCGGCGCGACCGACGCAGACCTTCATAAGGGCAAGCTCGAAGCCGCCGCTGGCGGGACAGTGTTCCTTGATGAGATCGGCGACCTGGGTCCGGCTCTGCAGGCCAAGCTGCTTCGGGTGCTGCAGGAGAAGGCCTTTGAGAGAGTTGGGGGTAGCGTCCCCATCAGTGTTGACGTGAGAGTAGTCGCGGCGACCAATAAGCCCCTCGGGGAGCTTGTCGCACAACGCAGGTTCCGGGAGGACCTGTATCACCGGTTGAACACGGTCGAGCTGCTGCTGCCGTCGCTCAACGAGCGGCCCGAAGACATCCCTGATTTGGTGCGTCACTTCGTCCGGCGCAGCAACCATGAGTTCAGGCGCAACGTGGCGGACGTTAGTCCGGAAGTGATGTCGCGACTTACGACTCACCGCTGGCTCGGCAACGTCCGCGAACTCGAGCACGTGGTCGAACGTTCGGTGCTACTTGCCCGCGGGGACACCGTTCAACTCGATGGCCTCCCACCCAACCTGCAGTCAGAGACGGCAGCGGGTTCGGAATCTCAGCCTGCAGACCCTGAACGCCATCCGGCGTGAGGCGCAGGAGAAGGCTGCGGCTGATGTGGAACGCGGCGCGATTGTGGGTTGCCTTGAGAAACCCGGCTGGGGCGTCGAGTTGGCAGTCAGGCTGACAGGATACAGCCGCGTCCGGTTCTACCGGCTGGTGCAGAAGCACGCCATCTCAAGACAGACGCAGTAGCACCGGTAGCCTTCCATCTGGTCAGCGGCCGGCTACCGCCAGGCATCGTCTTGTCTCTGTCTGGTTCTTTTCATATCGCCAGGTGATACTTCGTAGGCATTTGCCCTGGAGCCGGATTTCCCGCGCTTGACATCACAGCTGGCAGCCGGTAGAACTGAAGAGTGGTACTGAGTCGACCCGCGGACAGCGAGTCCGTGATTCCGCGCGTCCGGTTCAAACTTCTGACGTTCAATGTCCACAATCTCGGCCGGGCGGACAACTCCGACGACCGGACCTACCGGGCCAAGATTGACTACCTGACCGATGTGCTGCGGCGGATTGACCCGGACGTGGCAGTGATTGACGAGGTGCGCGAGCCGGAGAGTTTCGACGAGTTGGCCGACCGGCTTGGGACGTATCCCTACCGCTTCCTCGGCGACGCCCCGCCGGTCAACCGCAAGATTCAGACCGGCATCCTGTCCCGGTTGCCGATACTCGAACAAGGGCAATGGCGTGAGTTCCCGGCGGCCCTGCCCGGGCCTGAGGGCGACACGATGCGGCTGGCGTTCAGACGGGCGATGCCGTGGTTGCGACTGGAGCTGCCGAACGGCGAGACCATCCTGGTTGTTGCCGTCCACCTGAAGTCAAGGCGCGCGGCGACCGAAGAGATACCGGAGACCGAACCTCCCCGGCGTCGCCGGTTGCTCGGCCGCGCACTATCCAATCTCATCCGGATAGCAGAGGCCGCGGGGTTGCGCTGTCTGCTCGATGAGGCGATGGACCGCCGGACGGCTGACCACTACGCCGTGCTTGGCGACTTCAACGACGCGCCGAATTCCACCGCTGTCAGCCTTGTGATGGGTTTGGAGGATGAAGAGGGCAGCGAGTTGGTCCAGAGCGAGGAACGCCGGCTGTTTCAGGCCTTGTGGCGCGTCTCGATGGACCGGGCGTTCTCATATGTCGGCCGGGGACAGCGGCA
>CAYOCZ010000647.1:0-1853 GCA_964402475.1 uncultured bacterium
CTTCGTCCTTGGATTAACCAAGCGCGGCGCGGCCAAGCTTGGCACATGATAGTGGAGCACTAGGTTGGAGTCAAAGGTTCTGCCGTCTCCCTCGCCCATTTGACACGTCTGCCCGCGAGTCCTAGAATCGAGCCGTGAATGACAGCTTGCAGCCGGCGGCCGACGACTTGGTGTCATACGCGGGGAAGATCAGCCCCTGCGATTCTCGTCGGGTTTGGCGGTCTACCCTATCACAGCAGGGAGGTATTGAATGAGACTCGTAAATGAAGTCATGCGGTGGGTAATCGGCCTCGTGCTGGCCGGCGGACTTGTCTGGGCTGTTGCCGTGTGGCGGTCGCGGCGTCGGGCTGCGGGGTTGGTTGCTGCCGCCTGCGCCCTGCAACTTGCCGTCCGCGTAATCTGGATACCGGGTGTGAGGCTCCTGTTCGGGCCGCTGTCCGGCGCGTCCAGTTCAGTCCAGCGCTTCTTCATCCTCACCGGAACCACGCTGGGCCAACTCTCGCTGGCCGTGTCGCTCGGCCTTCTAATCTGCGCCGCCCTGGACCGCGCTAACCGCAAGCCGCAGTAGCTCCGGCCGCAGCCGCGGGCACAGGCTACTCGACTATGTCCTCAGGCGTCTGCTTCTGCTTGCACTCCTCGCACTTCTCACCCCAGGTCGGCTCGCCCCGATTCACCTCGTAATCAAAGGTCGGCCAGTTGCTGCAAGTGTGCACCCAGTGCCAGATGTGCGTGTCCTTTTTCAGCCGATACTCTATCATATCCACCTCCTCTTGGTAACAGTTGGTTGACTGTAACTCGGGCGGGTTTGATGTCAAGTCGGACGGCAGGAAGGAAGTGGCAGGTAGTAGACAGCAGGCAGTAGACAGGAAACAGCGAGCAGGTCGTCGTGGGTTGGGATTGGCGAACGGCCTGCCGGCTTGAGCAGCCTAGCGGAAACGGGGCCAGAATGCGGGCACGGTATCGGTGTAGGTCTTGAGTTCGTTCTTGAGCAGGTCCCGGAGGTGCGTGTCTTCGTGTCTGGCCTGCAGGAGCAGCAGCGGCAGGCCGATGACTACCGCGAACACAAGCCCGCCCCAGGAACGGAATACCAGTGCGGCTCCGACGAGTTGGATAAATGTGGCGAAGTAACGCGGGTGACGGGCGAGCTTCTGGAACCTGAGCGCGACGAACCGCTTCTCCGGCAGGAGCAGGATCTCTTCCTTGCTCCCGCGGGCCGGGGGTCTGACTTGCGCGATTCTGAGCAGGTCGAACAGCGTGCCGAGCCTCAGGTAGCTTCCGATGGCGAATACGGCGAGCCCGAGGAACCCGATCACCGCGACCGGCACCGGCATCTGGGTCCAGTGCCACCAGATGAAGTCCGCGCCCAGGTAGGCGAGGAACGGATAGACGAAGAAGGCAAAGATGCCGCGCCAGAACGCCGAGTGCTCGACCACGCCGGACTGGAAGAAGGGCGAGCCGAAGTAGTATTCAAACGACAGCCAGAGAACGAAGATGTAGGCAAACAGCACGGGCAGGGTCATGCGGTCCGGAATCGCGTCCCGGAAGAAGTTGGTGAAGAAGACAAGGAAGTAGAGCGTGACGAGCACGGTCCAGATGAACCGGCCGGTCTTGAACCGCCTGACGAAGCTACTCATTTGACTTGGCCAGATTCTAAGACGTCCAGGCAGATTGTCCAGAACGGCCGGGACGAGAGCTCGAAGCTCGACAGTACCATGCCTGGGTGGCGCCGCAGGTAGTCTACGGTTGTGGCAACGCGGTAGGTCAGGCCGCGGGACAACTTGGAGCGGGACAAGCCGGGCCTCAGCGCCAACTCCTGGGGCCAGCCGGATAGGACGTCGCCCTCGACCTTCAGG
>CAYOCZ010000648.1:0-1843 GCA_964402475.1 uncultured bacterium
CAGGAAGGCTGCGTAAGTGAACGTGAGAAGTTACACAAAAGAATTGACACTACCGTGGTAGAGTGTGTCCCGGCCGTTGCCGTGCAGGACCGGATCGACCCAGTAGCCCGAACCCACGGTCTGTGGCGTGTAGGTCTTGCCCGAGTTCGTGCTCCGGCTGATCCGGCAGTACCAACTGCCGCTGAGGTAATTGTACGTCAGGACGACGATGCTTGAGTCCGGCCCGACCTCGCGCGCCACGAACAGCGCTCCGTCCGGCGGGGGCGAAGTGTTGAGGCTGTCGGCCAGGACGTTGGTATCCCACGGGGCCGAAAGAAACAGCGGACGTTCAATATCCAATAATGGCAGCGAAGCCGGCGCGTCCGGCTGCAGCGGCGGCACCAGCGGCACGTCGGCCGCAGCCAGTCCCGGCATTGCGATGGCCAGCAGGCAGACTGCAACTAGCAAGCAGACCTCCTCATGTTGTGCGGCTCAACTGAGTTGTCACGCATACGATAGCTGGAATCCGCGGCGGGTCAAACCGTGCCTGCTACTGCTGCGGTATCACGCAGATGAACCGGAACGGCTTGTCGCCGGTGTTCTCAAAGCCGTGCTCTTCGCCCGGCGCGACGTAGACGAAGTTGCCGTAGGCAACCGGCTTGGTCCCGCCCGGGCTGAGCACGTGGCCATTGCCCTCAATGATGAATATCTCGTGCTCGTAGTCGTGGCGGTGGAGTGGAATCTTCTCCCCTCTGCGCTTGATTTCGATCACCCGCATCGCGAAGTGAGGCACATCCTGCGCCCGAGGTCCTAGCGGCGCGCCCTCTTCCTCGGCAATCAGCCAGCGGATTGTCGCCTGCATCCCGGCCATCTGCGGCTGTCTCTCTTTCACTTGTGAGTAGTGTCCAGTAACCATTGTCTATTCTACGCCGATGACTGTGGTCCGCAACTGCTTGACTTTCCTGGCGGCCGCCTAGACTTGGCTATGGCTTCCTCGTCAACCGGACCGCAGTCCGACGGGGTAGACCGCTCGCACGAACAGGCCCGGACGAGCTACAATCGTATCAGCCGCTTCTATGACCTCATCGCCGGCTGGTCGGAGAAGAAAGCTCGGGAGACCGGGCTGGCCCGGTTGGCGGCAAGCGAAGGCGAGCAGGTGCTTGAGATTGGCTTCGGAACCGGCCTCGCCTTGACGGCACTGGCCCGCGCGGTCGGCGAGACCGGCCGGGTCTGCGGCCTCGACCTCTCGGAGGCAATGGTCTCTCTTGCCCGAACCCGACTGGAACGAGCCGGGCTGGCTGGACGCGGGGAACTCACAGCCGGCGACGCACTGACGCTGCCCTATGCGGACCGAAGCTTCGACGCGGTGTTCATGAGCTTCGTGCTTGAGCTGTTCGACACGCCTGAAATCCCGAAGGTGCTGAACGAATGCCGACGAGTGCTGAGACCAGGAGGCCGCATCGGCGTTGTATCAATATCTTCTTCCGGCCCGCGGACGCTTGTGCGCCGGCTGTACGAGTGGAGTCACCGACGTTTACCGCACGTCGTCGACTGTCGGCCGATCCCGGTCCGGGCCTTGGTCGAATCGGCCGGGTTCTCCCCGACCACGACCGAGACAATCCTAATGTGGGGGCTGGGAGTCGAAATCGCGGTCGCCGCCTCGTGTGGTTGACGTGGATGGCAATCCCCGAAACCCCGGGCCGCGCTCGAGCTGCCGCGCAACATTCGGTTTCCGGCTGACGTCATACTGATATGGTGCACCAAAGAGGAGCAGGAATGAGCAGAATACTGTCCCTACCACTGGCGACGGCCGTCCTCGTGCTGGCCCTCGTCGGCTGCTATGTCCCGAGCCCGAAGCTGGGCC
>CAYOCZ010000649.1:0-1831 GCA_964402475.1 uncultured bacterium
AATCCCAATGACCAGTCAATAACGAGTGCGGACAATGCCCAAGGCCGGGCGGACTCACTTTGCGGGTATTGGAGCTTGGGGCTTGATTGGTCATCGAGGCTTGGTCCCTGGTCACTACCCTTCGTGCTACTTCAAGCCTCATCGCCTGCGACGGAACAAAGGTCCAAGGAAGTCGCGCGCCGCCTGTCTGACTTCGGTTACGCGGAACAGCAGGGCAAGGCCGTAGTAGGCCGCGACGCCCGTTCCGCCGGCAGCGAATACCTGCACCGCTTGATAGAGAATCCGGCGCGTCGGCAGGAAGTGCTCGATGCCCCGCGCGCAACCGTAGGCGACCGCGCCGGCCAGGAGGGACGCGGCAAGCGTGCGCAGGGCGATGGAGGCGAGGTAGCGACCTTCGAGTCCGCCGGTGCGGCGGCGCAGGATGGCGAACAGGATGGCGAAGTTGGCAAGCTGCGTGACCGAGGCGGCCAGCGGGAAGGAGAGGAAGCCGATGACACGCATCAGGATGAGGTTGATGATTATGTTGCTGGCGACCACGCCGATGGCGACAAAGGCCGGGGTGCGAGTGTCGCCGGATGAGTAGAACCCGGCGGCGGTGTTGCGCGTGGCGGCCGCGGCCCAGATTCCGGTGCAGTAGAGCGCGAGCGCCTGGGCAGTGAGCAGGGTGTCGTGCGGGGTGAACCGGCCGTGCTGGTAGATGAGGCGCGTGACCGGGACCGCCAGAACAATGAGCAGGACCGCTGCCGGCAGGGTCAGGACCGAGACGAGCGACAGCGAATGACGGAAGCGGCCTTTGAGTTGCGATACGTCGGCCCGCGCCATCTGGTGCGAGAATTCGGCAATCGCGACCGAGCCGATGGCCGCGCCGAACAGACCGGCAGGCAGGTGCTGAATCCGGTAGGCATAGTTGACCCAGGTCACCGAGCCTTCGGGCAGGAAAGTCAGTAGGAACGTGTTGATGAGGAAGTTTATCTGCCAGGTCGCGAACCCGAGGACCATCGGCAGCCAGCGCCGGAACACCTGGCGCAGTTCCGGCGAACGGAAATCGATGACCGGAGTCCAGCGGAACCCGTGCCGACCGAGGCTGGGCGCCTGGATCAGGTACTGAGCCACGGCGCCGATGGTCACGCCCCAGGCCATGCCGAGTATCGGGTCGATGCCGCGGGTCTTGAGGAAGCCGTAGGCGGCCAGCGGGACGAGCGCCGAGAAGACGTTGAACGCGGCCGGCGCGACCGCCGGGACGAAGAACGTGCCGCAGGCGTTGAGGATGCCCATCGCCCACGCCGCCAGAGCCACGAAGAAGAGCAACGGGAACATGACGCGGGTGAGGGTCATGGTCAGTTGCAGCTTGGCCGGTTCGTCGGCGAATCCGAGCGCGATGACTTTGACAATCCACGGGGCGAAGATGATGCCGAGAATCGAGAGCGCGCCGGTAGCGAGAGCGAGCGTGTTGAACATGTTCGACGCGAAGCGCCACGTCCTCTGCCGGTCGTCGTCGTGCAGGCTGCGGACGAACGTCGGAACGAACGCCGCAGAGAGCGCAGATTCGGCGAACAGGTCGCGGAGGAAATTGGGGATGCGGAAGGCCACGTTGAATGCGTCGGTGGTGAACCCGGCGCCGAACAGGTAGGCGAATACCGATTCGCGTACTACGCCGAGAATCCGTGAGAGCAGGGTCCCGACGCTGAACACACCGACCCGTCGGGTGAAGCGCGCCTCGGTGTGGGCGTCGCTCAACGGGGGGCCGTTCATTGACGAGAATGATAGGGCAGGTGCGCTCTAAGTAAAGCCGAGCCGATAGGCTATGGACGATGGACTAAGGACCAAGGAC
>CAYOCZ010000650.1:0-1825 GCA_964402475.1 uncultured bacterium
TGGGCCGACTCTTGGGCCAGCTCTTGGCCCGGCTCTTGGGCCAACTCTTGGGAGAGCTCTTGCCCCCGCTCTTGGGCCAGCTCTTGCCCCGGCACTTGGGTAAGCTCTTCCCTCTGCTCTTGGGGCGACCCTTGCCCCGGCCCGACCTTTCACCGAACCTGCGCTCTGAATTCTGGTATCTGGTATCTGAATCCTGAATTGTCCGCCGTGCGCCACTAGACCCCTGGAATCCTCGACTCCTTGACCCTTTCCCTTCGGCTTGACTCCGGGCGAACCCCACCCATCCTCGCTGTCGATGGAAACCACAGCCCTGCTGGCCTTAACCGACACGGAAGTGACGTGTCCACGAGATCCCCCAGTCTGGGCCGGCCGACCCCGCATTGACAACTGTTCGCACGACGGTATCCTCTGGATGTGAAACACCGGCCGCTGCTCTACATCGAGACCTCGGTCTTCGGCTTCTACTTCGATGAGGAGCCACGGAACGCGTTACGTCGCGAGGCAGTTCGAGAGCTGTTCAGACAGGTCGAACTCGGCATACTCGATGCGGCCACGTCACCGGTGACGTCGGCTGAACTTGCCGCAGCGGCGGAACCGCTCAGAACGAGGGTGCTCGCGTTGCTCGTGGGGGTCGCGCCCCTTCGTGCCGACGAAGCAGAAGTCACGCGCCTGGCCGAGGTCTACGTGAAAGAAGGGGTCATACCTCCGGCCGAGGATCTCGATGCCCGCCACGCCGCCTATGCTACGGTGGGCAGAGCCGACATCATAGTGTCGCTGAACCTCAAACATCTGGCTAACGAATGGGCCGAGCGCAGGCTCAACGCGGTCAACCTGCGGGAAGGCTACCCTCTCGTGAGTATCAGGACGCCCGAACAGGTGGTGTTGTATGAAGATTGATGGTCTGGAATGGATTGACTGGCTGCACAAAGTCCGCCACGAAGCCGAAGCGAAGCGGATTCGAGATGGACTGAACGTGGAAGAATGGCTGCGCCGCGCGGCCGAGCGTGACGACGAAGTGCGCGCCAGCCTGCCTGTTCGCGAGCACCCGCCCGTCGCCCGCGACAAACCCAAGACCGCCGAGTGATACGCCTCGCCGCCTGGGGGTTGCGGGCTGTCGGAAGACATGAGGGATGAGGAAAGAGGAGTGAGGAAGCCGGTGCGAAGGGCGAAGAGGAAGGGCCGAGCAGAAAGGACGAGGGGGGGGCAGTGAAGGAGCGGACGAAGGACTTTGCGCTAGGAATCGTGCGTCCCTATGCGACGCTACCAAGGTCTGCGATAGCCCAGACTCTGGGCAAGCAGGTGCTTCGCTCCGGCACGTCCGTCGGAGCGCACTACCGTGAAGCTGTCCGCAGCCGGTCAGATGCAGAATATGTCAGCAAGGTTGAAGGCGCGTTGCAGGAACTGGAAGAAACGTGTTACTGGCTGGAGCTTCTTGAGGACGCGGGCGTGTGCCGGGCCGACTCGGTAGCGCCGCTCCGCCGGGAAGCAGACGAACTCACGGCCATGCTAGTCGCCTGTGCCAAGAAGGCCAAGGCGAGAGCGAAACGATGAGCCTCCTCGCTTCTCGCCCCTCGCTCCCCTATCGTCCTTCTTCGGTCCTCCACCTTCCATCCTCCTTCCTCCATCCTCACGCCTGCGTCTTCGCGCCCTTCTTTCCCTCCTCCATCCTCCTTCCTCAGTCCTCTCTGCCCGCATCCCCGCCTCCGCCATCAGGGAGTTCCTGGAGAAGGACTGACAGTCGTTCCCTCATTTGACATCCCCGCCTGCGATTCCTAGTGGTCTGTCTCATAAATAGCTTGACTTATAGATTCCGTTCTGGTAGAAT
>CAYOCZ010000651.1:0-1810 GCA_964402475.1 uncultured bacterium
TGATCGGCTTGTCCGGCCACCGTGCGGTGACGGCCTCGATGACCGCCAGGGCGCCGGCGCCACCCTGATTACCAGCCAGTTCTCCACCGACCTGTGGCACGACACTATCGGCAACCCGACCGTGGCCGACGCCATACTTGATCGGCTCATTCACAACGCCCACCGCATCGAACTGCAAGGCCCGTCGCTGCGCAAACCCAGGAAACGCAAATGAACCGGCGCGCTCGCGTCCGCCCCACCTTCGTGCGACGCTACAGTAGGCACACTAAATGAAAGGAAAGAAGAGGAGAGCGTCGCCCCGCAAGCGGGGCTCCGATCGGGTCAGTACGGCACACCGTTCTTGACTCAAATCGGCCGCTTTTATACATACTGAAATACCAGCGTCGCTACGCTCCGATACCCGGCCGAAATAATCCCGGAATCGGTGGCCGATTTAGCCGGAATACGCAGTTTCACGCAATGCGATGGGTTACGCGGGATCCGTGGGGGGGGGTCGCAGTCGAGGACTCGATGAGTCCGAGCTTCTTCAGTCGGGAACGGATGGCTCCCGGCTTCCGGCCGAAGCCGTCGGCCAGGTCCCGGATCTTCGCCCCGGCTTCGTAGGACTGGCGCAGTCTGGCATCGTCCTCGTCCGTCCACTTCTCGTAGGCTCTTGGGTGGGCCTTGCGCGCTTCCTCGACGTATGTCGGGGCACTGGTCTCCGCAGGCGGTAACCCAGTAGCGTCAGCCGTTTCAGCCTGTGTCGTAAGGGCGGCCTCGGGATGCGCCTCGGGATGTTGATTCCGGAAGGCTTGGATGGCTTTCAGGAACTCCTGACCGTATCGCTCAAGCCTGGCCTCGCCGACACCTGTAATCTGAAGCATTTGCACTGTGTCGCTTGGGAAGTACCGGGCCATTTCGTGCAAGGAACGGTCGGTGAAGACAACGTACGGGGGCACGCCTTGTTCGGACGCGATTCGCTTGCGCAAGTCGCGAAGCGCGTCAAACAACGCCTCGTCATAGGGTCCAGCCGCGGCTGCGGCGGGGCGGCGGAGACGTTTGCCCGTCAGTTTGCGCGATTTCAGCACATGGACTTCCCGGCCGCCGAAGAGGACTTCCCGGGATTCGGGCTGAAGTTTCAAGACAGGATAGTCGCCCGTCGTCTGCTGGATGAAGCCCTGGGCCAAAAGGTTGTCGATCATCAAGCGCCAGTGGCGCTTGTCCCGGTCCTTCCCTGCACCGTACGTCTTGACCTGGTCATGGCCGAGTTGCCGGATTCGGTCGGTATCCTCGCCTGTGACGACAGCCACGATGTGATTGATCCCGAAGCGCTCGCCCGTGCGGGCGACGGCCGACAGTAGAATCTGGGCGTCCTCTGTGGCGTCGAGACTCTCCACCTCCCCGGCACAGATATCGCAGCAGGTGGGGTCTGGAAGAGAAGGAACCGCAGATGAACGCTGATGGACGCTGATGGGAGGATAGGTTTCGCCGAAGTAGCCAAGGAGTTGTTTGCGGCGGCAGGCGTGGACGGTGGCGTAGTGGACCATGTCGTTGAGGCACTTGACGGCGTGCTTCTTCTCGGCCTCGTCGGTGATTTCGTCGAAGAAGAAGCGGATCTTTGGGATGTCGCCGTAGCCGAACAGGAGCAAACAATGGGCGGGTTCGCCGTCGCGGCCGGAACGGCCGGTCTCCTGGTAGTAGCTCTCGATGTTCTTGGGCAGGTCGCCGTGCAGGACGTAGCGGACGTTGGACTTGTCGATGCCCATGCCGAAGGCAATGGTGGCTACCACCCCCTCCCCCTCGTCGCGATTAAACTGGTCCTGGTTTTCCT
>CAYOCZ010000652.1:0-1799 GCA_964402475.1 uncultured bacterium
GTCTGATGGCGCTCGAAGCCGGGTTTCTCACAGCCCCACTGTCCCGCAGCAGCCGAGGGGGAGGCGAGGGGAAACGGGGACTGTCCCTTCGCAGGGCCCTGTGCGACTCACAGGGACTGTCCCCGCTTCCCCGAAGAGCAACGAGAAGGACCGGGCTACTTCTTCGTGCGGGTGTGCGCGAGGATCCAGTCGCCCATCACCTTGAGGGCAGAGGGTGATATGGTCTCGTCAATCTTCGTGTACTCGCTGACGCCGCCGGTGTTCGCGGTCTGGAGCAGGTGGTTGAGCCCGGGCAGTTCCCTGACCGTGTAGTCCTTGTTGCTGCCCTCTTTGAGCGCGGCTTCGATTGCCGCAAGGTTCTCTTCCGGCGCGACCTGCACGTCCTTGCTGCCGACCACAGCGAGGACCGGCACCTTGAGCTGGCGCAGGGCCGGCCGCGGGTCGTAGGTGAGGAAATAGCGGAACCACGGCGTGAGTACCTGCTTCACCTGCTGTTCGACCGCCTGGTCCGAGGAGCTCAAGGCCTGGCTGTCGTTCGGGCTCAGTTGGGTCATTGCCTGCTTGAGGAGCGGGCGGAGCTTGGCCGCCGCGACGGCAGTGTCAGGCTCGCTCATGGCCAGGTTCAGCAGAGCGCGCTGGACCACCGCGCTCTTCGCCAGCGTAGTGTCGGCCGCGCCTTCGGCTTTGGCCACGAGCTGAGACTGCAACATCAGTACCGAGTCGCCCGGCAGGCCGGTTCCGGCCATGAGCACGACGAATGCGACGTCAGGAGCTTCGTTCGCGACAATCGGCGCAATCACGCCGCCCTCGCTGTGCCCGAGCAGGCCGATGCGTTTCGGGTCAATCTCCTTGCGGGTCTTGAGATACTCGAACGCGGCCTGCGCGTCGGTCGCAAGGTCGACGGTGGTGGCGGTCTGGCTGCTACCGCCGGACTTGCCGACCCCGCGGTCATCGTAGCGCAGAACCGCGATTCCCTGCCGGGTCACATAGTCGGCCAGCACCAGAAACGGCTTGTGACCGAAGACCTCCTCGTCACGGTTCTCCGGGCCGGAACCCGTAATGAGGACGACCGCGGGAAACGGGCCACCAGTTTCGGGTTCGGTCAGCGTGCCGGCGAGCTTGAATCCCCCGGCGCTGTTTTCGAACTCGACTTCCTCTTCCCTGTACGGGTACGGCTTCTTCGGCTCCTGCGGACGGCGGGCCTCTTCGACCTTCTCGATGCGCTTGAGCACGAGCGGCAGAGACGAGCCCGACTGCTTCCACGTGCCCTCGATGGTGCCGTCGTTCTTCATCGTCCCTTCGTACCCGCCACCGATGGACTTCGCCGCCAAGGTCAGCCTGCCGTTGCTGAGCGCGCATTCCTCGACCGCGATGCCTCTCGCGCCCTGGTCCGGGCTGTCCAGCGTTGCGGAGAGCTTGCCGTCAGCAGCCTTGTTGATGTGGAATACAATGCGGAGTTCACCGCCCGGCACCTTGAGCTTGCCTTGCCACAGGCCCTCAACACCTTTGGCAGCACTGGCCTTACAGCCCGATGTGAGCAGGAGCAGGCAGGCGACAGGAAGAACGATCCGCGCGAACCGGTTTGTCTTGGACACATGGCCTCCTTGTCAGAACCTGACGGTCAACAGCCTCTCGGAGATTCTAGCAGATGGGGAGAATAGTCCGGCCCGCCCGACTGTCAACTGCCCCGGCCGCGCCGCAAGCCGTCAGCCGTCATACGCATCGTCTCGACCAACTCGGCCATCCGGTCATCGCGCCTTGACATCAGCCGGAAATAGGGGAAGTGTCCCTCATTTCCC
>CAYOCZ010000653.1:0-1794 GCA_964402475.1 uncultured bacterium
AACTGTAACCCATGTCCTGATAATAAAGTGTAACCCATGTCCCGTTCGCGCCACGGGGGAGGTATAGGAGGGGTCGGAGAGGGAAGAGGGGCTAGTGGCTTGGGACTAGGGAAGTTAGGACCTTTCCCTTGGGCCGACGGAATGTGTGCTATAATACACATAGAGGCTCGGGAATGAGCGGCAATTCTGACCATCCCCCGCGCGTCAGGAATCGCCTGCTGCGTCGCCCGGGATTGCGGGCTGTAGACATTCAATGACACGAATTCAATCCTTGGTCCGGGCCGCGAGCTGTCAGGCGCAAGCCGTCAGCCGTCATCATCGTCTCGGCCAAGCTCACCATCCGGTGCCGGCCCTTCGGCCAATCTGCAATCCACAATCCGCAATCTGAAATGCCGCTGTGCCGCGCCTTGACAGCGCTCGGAAATAGGGAGCTGCCCTCGTCAAGTCCGGTCGCTCTCTGCTTCGCATCTATCGGCTTCTCAAGGTGGGAATGCCAGCCTTGCGTTTGCCCTCGTGCTGCCTGGCCTTTCTCTGCGGCCGGCGCGCCGCCTTCCGCTCTGACGACAGCCGCTTTCTCTCCTCTATGCGCTGCCGGGACGCCAGACGCCTGTCCGTCACCTTGGCCCTAGCGTGGTCGCGATGCCCCAAGGTTCGCGCCTGTTCCGCGTTCTCGTAGCGCTCCCGGCCGCCCGCCGTGCGGAAGTCGATGCCCTGGGCCTTGCCTTCGCGAACAAGCTGGCTCATGCAGCCGGCAAGGAAATCGTCGTCCAGCATCCTGCCCACCAACGGCCCGGTTTTGGGCTGCTCCACCGGCATCAACCTGCGAATCGCCTCGGCTGACACGTCCTTGCGGTCGCCGGTCACCTGCCAGTAGACCTTGGCTCCTGGCTTACCCCCGACAACAAGACGGTTGCCGCTGATGTCCTCAGCCACGAACACATCGGACGTCCCCACACCGGTGAGCTGCACGCGCGGGTCGCGGTTCAGGACGTCGAAGTAGTCAGGCAGCCGGACTTCGCCGAGACCTTCCGCGCCCAGCACTACCGAGCCTGAGTACAGGTTCAACATGTCCGGCGATTCGACGAAGTAATGGTTGAGTATCTTGCCGTAGGGGTCGAGCGGGTGATCGATGGTGAAGCTGCCGCCACTCTTGGACAGTGTTCCGCATCGGAGCTGGTTCGATGCAGTTGCCGTCTGGCCGTTGAATGCGGCGGAGTTGCTGTAACTGGAAGGGACGACCGAGTGATTGCCGGTGGCAAAACCGTAGTCGCCGGCCGACGTGTCGGCGTATCCGCCTCCCACCGATGCGTACGAGCCGCCCGCGCGGTTCCCGTAACCGCCGCCGACGGTTGACATGGAACCGAATGCAGAGTTGTACTCGCCCCCGCCTATGGTTGCGCCCGCCGAGGCGGTGCTATCGATGTAGTTGTACTTTCCGCCCCCGATTGTGCCATACTCCCCTGCACTCGTGATATGGTTGGCCCCTCCACCGCCGATGGTCGAGCACAGACCGCTTGCCCAGTTGCTCTCGCCGCCGGGTATGGTCGCGTCTTCGCCTTCTGCCTCGTTGCTCTCGCCTCCGCCCACGGATGCAGCCCAACCCAAGGCGCAGTTGCCGTCGCCCCCGCAGACAGTGCTGTATATGGATTCGGCGTCATTACTAATACCACCAGCGACGGTAGCGCAGTAGCCGTAGGCGTCGTTCGAACAGCCACCGCCGACTACGGCGTAGGTGCCCCGCGCGCGGTTTGCCTCGCCGCCGATGATGCTGGCGAACACACCACTGGCTTCGTT
>CAYOCZ010000654.1:0-1788 GCA_964402475.1 uncultured bacterium
TGAAGCGACCATGAAGCCCACTCAAATCACCCACACGAAAGAGCGAAGAGCCCTTTGTGCTTGACTGCTCGACGTATCAGTTGAAGGCACAGATTCCGAGGTCCACGAAACATGGGATTGGACGTTTTTCCTGGAACTGGCGCAGGCAGAAGCTCTACATCAATGTCAACCCATACCCTGACAGCACGTTGGTCATTGACGCCTCCGCCGATTCGGTCATTGGGTGGTTGTCGTACTATCACGACAGTCACGCGCCGCCGGTATACTCAAGTGACCTTGACCGTCTGTACAAGCCTGCGAGTGACACGTTGTATGCCTTCGACTGCGCCGCGGACACAGCTGTGCGACGGATACTGCCACCAGTGCCGGGAGGCGTGCTCCAGTCTGCATCATGGGACTCAGTGGGCCGCAAGGTCTACTCAGGGGGGGGCAGTGTTGGGCATCCGACATTGGCTGTCTATGACTACCTCACCGATTCATTCACGAAGGTCATTGATGTGAGCTCGGTCAACCTCCCCGGCATCAATGCTCTGATCCTCGACTACGCCCACCGCAAGGCCTACTTCGGGCCATACGGCCCGGAACCGTGGGGCCACAACGTAGGCATCCTTGATACGGAACACGATACGCTCCTTGGCGCGCTTCCCGTGCAAATCTGGCAAGGGATAGATAACCAGGTTGCCCTCAACGAGCGCTACGGAAAGGTCTATATCGCCGGCACCGACGCCAACCCAGACACCCCGGACACGCTGTGGGTTGTTGACTGCGCTACCGATTCCGTCCTGAAGAAGGTCGAGTACGCGCATCGGGGCTGGGGCGCGCGGTGGGTGCGCTGGGTACCGTGGAGCAACCGTATCTACCTTAACTGCTGGCTCGACAGCGCTGGCCAGACCCAGGGCCTCGACAGCAGCTTCGTGGCCGTGCTTGACTGCAACACCGACTCGATAATCGTGCCGGGACTGCATCTGGGTGAACGGGTCCCGCTTGACATTCAACTCGACCCGGTTCGTAAACGCATCTTTGTCATCAGGGCCGATAGCAACACCATTCACGTCCTGCGCGATGTGGAAGGCGGCGTGGCTGAGGAACCGGCTTCGGCCGGACCGGCCTTGTCTCCGGGGTTACGGGTACAGATGACCACCGGCGGATGCGAGTTGCGGTATTCCATCGCATCGCCATGTCGTGTAAGCCTGTCCGTCTATGACCTGATGGGCCGTGAAGTCAGGCAACTCGTGGCTGGGCAGCAACCGGCTGGCCAGCACCGCGTGCTTTGGAACCGCCGCGACCGCAGCGGCTATGAAGTCGCCCGCGGCGTGTACTTCTGCACTTTGAGTGCTGAGAACCAGCGCTCCAGCAGCAAGATTGTCCTGACCGAATAGGCCTCCGAAGGCCGACCATCCATGCTGCCCGCGTCGCTGCGGGCAGCCTCTTTTGAGCCGCTGTGGCTTCGGTACGTCGATGTCGAAGACGTCCTTGCGGATCTTGGCCAAGACCTTCGGGTCGCAGCCGCGGGCTGCCCACTTGTCCAATAGCACCTGGGCCGCCATCGCGAGGCTCCAGGGACACGAGAATCGATTCCTGACGCGCGGGCGGATGGTCAGAATTGCCGCTGATTCCCGAGTCTCAATATGTAGTATAGTCATATTCCATCGGCCTAGGGGGAAGGTCCTAACTTCCCTGGTCCCAATACCCTAGCCCCTGTTCCCTTTCCGACCCCTCCTATACCTCCCCCATGGCGCGAACGGGACATGGGTTACACTTTATTATCAGGACATGGGTTACAGTTCC
>CAYOCZ010000655.1:0-1783 GCA_964402475.1 uncultured bacterium
GGGGAGGCGGTCCGTGGGGCTGGTGGAGCCAGGCGTCGAGGTCTCGATAGGTGAAGAGGTTCAGGCGGAGCATGGCGGCCATGTTGGAGAAGGACCAGGAGGCGCGCGAGAGGTGATGGAGCCAGCGAATCAGCAGCAGGGCCAGGAGCGCGGTCCATATCTGGATGAGCAGGGCGTTTTCGCTGGTGCCGACGAAGGTCTTGATCTTGAGGTTTTGCTTGAGCGTTTTGAAGAAGAGTTCGATCTCCCAACGGTCTTTGTAGATGGCGGCGATGGTGGAGGCGGCGAAGTCGAGATGGTTGGTCAGCAGCACGATCTCGCGCTGGTTCGCCGCGTCCCAGACGACGATGCGGCGCAGCAGGTGCGGGCACTTCTCCCACGCGCCGACGCCCGTGAGCCGGATGACTTCGTCGCGCAGGATGTTGCCGCGATCGCCTACGCGGCGTTTCTCGACGACCCGGTAGACGGCGTTGTCTTTCATGCGCGTGACGAAGAAAACCCCCTCGTCGCACCATCGCCCGAAGCGGCCGTAGTCGGTGTAGCCCAGGTCGAAGACAACGATCGACCCCGGCGTGAGCCGCACCAGATCGGCCCCGAATCGGTCGTGGCGCCTTGCCGTGCTGACATGGACGAAGCGGGGCAGGTAGTCGTCGTGGTCGAGCAGCACATGCACCTTGACGCCGCCCTTGGCCCGGCGAAACGATGCCCAGGGGAACAACGACAGGCTCAGCGCAATCGTCGTAGAGTCCAGGCTCAGGAGTTTGTTCTTGAACCGGAAGCGGGGCTTGCGACACCCCAGGACGCCCCGCGAGCGCATGCGGCCCAGCACCGTCCAGAACAGGTCTTCGAAAAGCGCGGCGGGCCGGTGCTTGTTGGCGTAGGAAAGCGTGGACTTGTTCGGCACCGTGGCGATGCCCAAGTGCACCAGTTTGCCCATGCAGCAGGCCAACCCCGAGCAGATCTCGCGCAGCGAATCGACCCGGGCCAGATGGCAAAACAACATGGCGACCAACTGCGTCCAGCACCGAAACCCCCGCGCGTGGCGCTCGGCGCCGTGGGCGCGGACCAAGCGGTCGAACTCCCAGCGCGGCACGTGCTCGCGCAGAAGTTGACTGAAGAGATGAGCGTTGCGTAGAATCATAACTGAAGCCTCCTTCTGTGGCGTGCTGCCGATTCTCTTGCCAAAGAAACCGTGCAACACAACACAGGGAGGCTTCAACTGTCATTTCCGCTGATACTCGGTTTGGACAGGACTGAGGCGAAGTAGGGATTGCAGCTTTGCCTAGTGGGTCCATTCTATGCCAGACGTTACGGAGAAAGCCCTCAGCCCACCCAACTATCTGGACCTGGCTCTGCAGGCCGGCCTTGACCTATTCGAAAACGAGATTAAGGCTGCTGAGAGGACCAGTTTCCCAGGACTTGCGTGCCGAGGTGTTCCCAATGATCTCATGGCGAGGTTTGAAGTCGCTTTCGGGGTGGAGCTCGAGGAGGCCTACTTCAGTTGTGTGTCATCCTGCATGAGATCCGCTGCTCTGAAAGCCAGAGACCTCATTCTCGTCAGGCGAACCGGAGCCCGATTTGCGTTGAGTCTCCTAACAAGGTGCATCATCGACGATTTCTCTCACTTGGCCCTTCTGCTGTATCTTGAAGGGACTGAGCTGCTTGAGTACTACTTCTGGTTTCTTCTCGACGAGGAGCGGCTTGGGCAAGGTGGGTCGGCAATGTACATCGAGAACGATGAAGCGCCCAAGAGAGGGAAAGCAGAGGAGGACCTAACTCGGAG
>CAYOCZ010000656.1:0-1783 GCA_964402475.1 uncultured bacterium
GACCGCCGAAGCCGGGCCCTGGCACTACCGCAACAAAACCCAGTACCCGGTCGGCACTACCGGAAACGGAATCGCAATCGGGTTCTTCAAGCGCGGCACCCACGACCTGATCGACGTACCGACGTGCCTGCTCCACCCGGCGGAATTTGACCGGTTGCGCGAGGCGATCCGCGCTGTCCTGGTTGCGGCCGGGGAAACCGGATACGACGAGGCGAAGCACGAAGGCAACGTCCGACACGTCGTGCTGCGCCAGGGCAACCGCGACGGAGGCCTCATGGCTATTGTCGTTACGCGAACGCCTCAATTCGACCTGCGTGCGGCCGAGTTGATTGCCGAGCAACCCGGACTCACGGGCGTCTTGCACAGCGTGGTTCCGGCTCGCACCAACCGGATAATGGGCACCCAAGCAACGGTGCTTGCCGGCAGCGGGCACTTGAACCAGTCAGTACTGGGCAAGACGTTCCAGGTGTCGGCGTCGTCGTTCTTCCAGGTGAACATTCAGCAGGCCGAAGAGTTATGCCGCAAGGTATTGAAGCACATCGCCCCCAAAGGCGATGAGTTGGTGCTGGACCTGTTCAGCGGCGTCGGCATGATATCGTTGCTGGTTGCCCCGTTTGTCCAGCGGGTCACCGCCATCGAAGCCGACGCGACCGCCACCGAGGATGCGAAGGCGAATGCGCAGGCCCAAGCCGTCCGTAACGTGGAGTTTATCTGCGGTGACGTCGACCGTGAGATCAGCCGCGTTGCGTCCATCGATGTTATCATCCTCGACCCGCCGCGCAAGGGCTGCTCGGCAGATACACTGCGCCGAATTGCCGCCCTGAAGCCGAAGCGCATCGTCTATGTCTCCTGCAACCCGGCTACCCTGGCTCGCGACCTCGCGACGCTCGAACAGTCAGGGTACACGACCCACGAAATCGAGCCGGTCGACATGTTCCCGCAGACTTTCCACGTTGAGGTCATTGCTCGGCTCGGCCCGCTCGGGTCGGCTGACGAGTGAAGCTGACCGGCCAGACAATCGTCGATGCCCGAGCCCGGGCCAAACCGGCGACCATCGTGTTCGACACCCGGATCAGGGACATAGGGATGGAGGGACACGGGGACAAAGTGGCGGACACTCGATCCCCTGCCGGTGTCATCCTGCCGGGCCTGATTGACTCGCACACGCACCCGCTCGAAACCGGGCTGCAGGCGCTCTTTGCGGACATGGGAGGAGCGAGTTCGGTCGCAGAGGTGCAGCAACGCCTGCGCGACCGCCGCCAAGATGCGCTGGAACGAGGAATGATGCTGGGGTTCAATCTTGAGCCTGACCGGTTGAAGGAGCACCGCTACCCGCAACGGGGAGAGCTTGACGAGGTGATTCCCGACGTGCCGGTCTTCATCTATCGTGTTGACGGCCATTCGGCTGTGACCAACACCGCCGGGCTGCAACTGGTTCTGGCGAACTGGCCGGACGGGAAGCCCACTGGCATGGACGGGGACGACAACGGCCGGCCGACCGGGGTGCTGCGCGGCGAGGTCTACGAGAGAGCCTCGCGGGTGTTCAAACACCGGCTGGCCTCGGAAACCGTGCATGAGGCGCTTCGACTCGCCGGCAGGCAGGCTGCGGCCAAAGGCGTCACGACGATCGGTGCGCTCGTCGGCGTCGAGGACACGACCGGTGATGAGTGGCGCGTAATCCTGGACGGGCTGGCCGGCTGCTCGGTCGGCGCCGTGCCCTACCTTCAGACCTGGGACGTAGAAACGCCGCGACAGTTCGGGCTCAAGCAGGCCGGAGGATGCC
>CAYOCZ010000657.1:0-1777 GCA_964402475.1 uncultured bacterium
TCCATTGGCTGCCGCTGCCCATCCTCTGGCCGTGGCCTACGCCTTCCAAACGCGCTGCGCACGCAACGGCCGGGGAATGCCCGATGAGATAGTCCCGGCTCTGACCGGGGCGACTTGCGGAGGCCACGCCGACACCAGACCGCACGCATTCAGCGAACACATGGCCGTGCGCCGCCTGACGCCCCGAGAATGCGAACGCCTCCAAGGCTTCCCCGACGACTACACACTCAACACCGACGGCAAACCCGCAGCGGACGGCCCGCGTTACCGGGCTCTCGGCAACAGCATGGCCGTGCCCTGCATGGCCTGGATTGGCAAGCGGATACAGATGGTGGAGCGAGCAACCCCGAAAGGAATAGCATGAATCCTACAGAACTCGACGGCCGGGTGCATGACGACATGCCAGGAAGCCCCACGACAAGAGGAGAACTGAAACCATGAGAGAGCGATCAATCCTATTCAACGGCGCAATGGTCCGGGCGATCCTGGCCGGCGAGAAGACGCAGGCGCGGCGAGTTGTGAAGCTAACGATTGGCGGACACGTTAAAGAGCTCGGCCGTCATCGCCGCTGGCATCCCGACGATCCAGAGGCCACGCTGGCGTGCCCCTACGGCCAGCCCGGTGACCGGCTGTGGGTGCGCGAGACGTGTCGCTTCGGAGTACACGCGGACCTATGGGACGCGGTTGAGTACAAGGCCGACGGGGCGTGGAGGAAGCTAACCGACCTAGACGAGGCGACGGGATGGCGCTTTGGGGAACTCTGCGGGTACAACAGCGCCAAATGGCGTCCATCAATTCACATGCCTCGCTGGGCGTCTCGCCTCCTCTTGGAAGTTACAGAGGTCCGCGTGGAGCGAGTGCAAGACATCAGCGAGGCGGACGCAATCGCTGAGGGCTTGTCTGAGTCGGCCTATCACCCGAACCCGTTTGCCGCCCTCTGGGACTCCATCAACGCCAAGCGTGGATACGAGTGGGCCAAGAACCCGCGAGTCTGGGCTATCACATTCCAGAAGCTCCAGGCCGAAGCTCTCGCCCTGGCCGAGCAGGCGCCACAGATTGCAGAGATTGTGGGCACCAGGATTCACGTAGAGACAACACGCCTGGACACGCCGGAACATCTAGAGGCCGAGCAGGAGGGCAAGTAGCATGGCGACGCGCGAATGTATCCGTTGCGGAAGTTGCTGTCGGTCCCTCATACTTGAAGTGACCCCCGAGGACGCCGAACGCGAGCCGCGAATCAAAGAGCGGGGCACCTGTTTGGATGGCCACGGGGAGCTTCCGCCGGACGAAATCATGTGGGGCCTCAACGACATCGACCACGGAGGCGATTGCGTCTTCCTGGCCGGTGGGAACCGCTGCACGATCTACGATACCCGCCCCGACATGTGTCGCGCCTTCGGGCCGCACTGCGCCTCTTGCGAGCAATACGACGGCCCGGCCCTGGAAGATCCATGCCCCTGCGGATCGGATTACACCTATGCCGAGTGTTGTTACGATTGCGACGCGCCGGTGATTGAACCGGCCGAGCGGGAGGCGGGAGAATCCCCCAGACAGGAGAAGACATGAACCCAACTCTGATCCTCGACCCCGAAGAGGCCGCGATCCGCGAGGCGATCTGCGCCGAGATCGTCGCCAGGCACGGCGGCGCCCTCACGCGGGAGGCGCTGGCGGAGATTCACGAACGACTGACGGAGCGGGCCTGCGCTGCCCGCCCCAAGGAGGCGGTGCGATGAAACGAGCAGCCCCAAGGCATCCCAAGGTCGGAGAACTTGCAGAC
>CAYOCZ010000658.1:0-1766 GCA_964402475.1 uncultured bacterium
CTTTCTGTGTATGACGCCTCCGGCCGCCTCGTGCGCTCGGCATTCGGGATTCGGACTTCGTCATTACGGCTCGACCTGCGGTCGATGCCGGCTGGCGTGTACGTGCTACGTCTGGACTCGGGTGACCGCTTTGCGACCGCCCGCCTGGTTGTGAACTAGAGAACCCGGCTAGAACCGCCAGCCGGCTGACACCAGCCCGTGCAGCGAGACGTTCGGCACGTCCGCGCTGCCTTCGACAACCGGGACACGCGCCCAAGCACCCACCACCTTGCCCTCGACCCCGGCAGAGAAGTGACGGCCGAAGTCCAGCCAATTGCTGACTCCGGCCTGCGCTGCCGGTCCGGAGACATACCAGCTGAGCACCCCACCGGTCTCAGGAAACCGTAGCCCGCGCACCGTCGTCTCGGGATGCGTCAGCACGATTCCGGCCCCGGCTCTAAACACGACGTTCCACTCTTCGCGGACCGCGTTGAGGAGAATCGGGTTGTACCCGTGGGTCATCTCGAACGTGTCGACCTCCGCCGGACGGTTCACAAGATAGAGCTTGTGATGGACCAGTTCCAGCTCGAACGCCCAAGGCTTCCGTGCCATGCCGACCTTCACGTCGTAGTATGGCACTTCGGCGAACGGGCGAGTGTCGAAGCGTCCGGTCAGTCTCAGGTCGGGGTAGCCTGACTGCCTGATGACGAGCGGCAGCGGCACGTTGTGCTGCAGGCCCGCGCCGACCGACACGTACGTCTGGAGCTTGACGTCCTGCGTGGGACCATGGTCGAACGGCAAGACCTGCAGGTTCGCCCGAACCAGCAGCAGCACAAGAAACGGACTCAGCCCGACGGGGTTCAGCTCCTTATCATCACAAGCAGCATCTTGAACCGCTGTATGGCCTTGAGCGCGTGCGGCTGGTTCGCGGGCATGATGACCGTATCTCCGGCCCTAACCGCCATCGGCTTGCCCGCAATCGTGATTTCCGCCTCACCATCGAGCACGTACACCAGCGCGTCGAACGGTGCAGTATGCTCGGACAGGCCCTGCCCCGCATCGAACGCGAACACGGTCACGGTTCCGGTCGGCTTCTTCACGACCTCGCGGCTCACGACTGAGCCCACCTGATACTCGACCAACGAGGCCAAGTTCACAGCTTTGGCATCGAACTCACCTGACATCCCCGACTCCTTTCTACGCGCATCCGCATGGTCACCTAGCCATCGCCTGTTTCTTCCACGCGGGCGGCATCTTCTCGATGGCGTAGCGCAGGGCCGTGCGCGGCATCCGGTCCTTGCGCGCCATCACGAACTTGAAGACCTCGCGCGGCCGCTTGTTCGCGAGTTCCTTCAGCATCCAGCCGTAGCCCTTCTGCACCATGTCGTCCTCATCCTCAAGTAGGACGTCCGCGACCCTATAGGCGGAATCGACTGCGATGCCGTTCCGGTTCGGGATGATGTGGGCAACTGCCGACGCCCGGCGCAGCCAGCGGTTCTTCGAGCCAGCCCACGCCCGCACCTTCGGCAGGAACGCGGGATGGTCGAGCAGGAAGAACCCGAGTGCGCCACCGCAGAGGCTGTCACATGAACCCCAGTTCGTGACGTGCAGCTTGAGCCAGCGCTCGAGCCGCGGGAAATCGGCCGGCAGCAGTTGTTTCCGCATCCGGCCTGCCCAGTCGAACGCAACTCCCCGCTCCTCGCCGTTCCGAATCGCCAGCAACTCCTCGCACAGTCTGAACACATCTGACTTCGGCAGGCTCTTCACCTGAGTCCAGAACTGCCGGC
>CAYOCZ010000659.1:0-1762 GCA_964402475.1 uncultured bacterium
GGCATCCTCCGGCCTGCTTGAGCCCGAACTGTCGCGGCGTTTCTACGTCCCAGGTTTGAAGGTAGGGCACGGCGCCGACCGAGCAGCCGGCCAGCCCGTCCAGGATTGCGCGCCACTCATCATCGGTCGTGTCCTCGACGCCGACGAGCGCACCGATCGTCGTGACGCCATTGGCCGCGGCCTGCCTGCCGGCAAGTTCGAGCGCCTCGCGCACGGTCTCCGGGGCCAGCCGGTGTTTGAAGACCCGCGAGGCTCGCTCGTAGGCCTCGCCGCGCAGTACCCCGGTCGGCCGGCCGTTGCAGTCCCCGTCCATGCCCGGGGGCTTCACGCCCGGCCAGTTCGCCAGAACCAGCTGCAGCCCGGCGGTGTTGGTCACAGCCGAATGGCCGTCAACACGGTAGATGAAGACCGGCACCTCGGGTATCACTTCGTCAAGCTCGCCCCGCAGCGGGTAGCGGTGCTCTTTCAACCGGTCAGGCTCAAGGTTAAACCCCAGCATCATGCCGCGTTCCAGCGCATCTTGGCGCCGGTCGCGCAGGCGTTGCTGTACCTCTGCGACCGAGCCCGCTCCTCCCGCATCCACGAAGAGCACCTGCAGCCCGGTTTCGAGCGGGTGGGTGTGTGAGTCGATCAGACCGGGTAGGATGAAAGCGCTCGCGCCGAGGTCGTGTGCGTCGAGCACCGCCTCGATGCGGTTGCCGAATAAGACCGTCGCCGGCCTTGGCCGGGCTCGGGCATCGATGATTGTCCGGCCGGTTAGCTTCACTCGTCAGCCGACCCGAGCGGGCCGAGCCGAGCAATGACTTCGACGTGGAATGTCTGCGGGAACATATCGACCGGCTCGATCTCATAGGTCGTGTAGCCTGACTGCTCGAGCGACGCGAGGTCGCGAGCCAGCGTAGCCGGGTTGCAGGAGACATAGACGATGCGCTTCGGTCTCAGGGCGACAATCTGGCGCAGGGTCTCGGCCGGACAGCCCTTGCGCGGCGGGTCGAGGATGACGACGTCGATGGATCGAACCCGGCTGATCTCGCGGTTGACGTCACCGCAGACGAACTGCGCGTTGCGGACGGCCTGAGCCTGCGCGTTTGCCCTGGCATCCTCGACTGCGGTCGCGTCGGCCTCGATAGCGGTGACCTGCTGGACAAATGGCGCCACCAGCAGCGATATCATGCCCACGCCGCTGTACAGGTCGAGCACCAGCTCATCGCCCTTGGGGGCGACGTGCTTCAGTACCTTGCGGCACAACTCCTCGGCCTGCTCGACGTTCACCTGGAAGAACGACGGCGCCGATACTTGGAACGCCCTGCCCAGCACCGACTGGTTCAAATGCCCGCTGCCGGCAAGCACCGTTGTCTGGGAGCCCATTATCCGGTTGGTACGCCCCGGAACCACGCTGTGCAGCACGCCCGTGACCCCGGGCTGCTCGGCGATCAATTCCGCCGCCCGCAGGTCGAATTCCGGGGTTCGCGTAACGACAATGGCCAGGAGGCCGCCGTCCTGCGTTCCCTGGCGCAGCACGAGGTGCCGGACGTTGCCGTCGTGCTTCGTCTCGTCGTATCCGGTCTGCCCGGCCGCAACCAGGATGGCCCGAATCGCTTCGCGCAACCGGTCGAATTCCTCCGGGTGGAGCAGGCACCCCGGCACGTCGAGCAGGTCGTGCGTGCCGCGCTTGAAGAACCCGATTGTCATTCCGTTACCGGTCGAGCCGACCGGGTACTGGGTTTTGTTGCGGTAGTGCCAGGGCCCGGCTTCGGCGGTC
>CAYOCZ010000660.1:0-1745 GCA_964402475.1 uncultured bacterium
TATTCAGTCACCGACGCACTTGCCGACGCGGTTCACTATCCAGTTCATGACACCTTTGCCGGTACTTTGCGACGAACAACGTGAGGTACTTTGAGAGGCCTAATCGCCCCTTCAGCGCGAGGTTTCAGTCCATCCATTTGACATGTCCATTGTCGGTTCACCTAAGCTCCCGCGGAAAACAGGGGACAGTCCCACCGAGCAGTTGCGTCGGACTCACTGCGGTACAGTCCCCGTTTTCCGCGGACTTTGCGACGAACAATGTGAGGTACTTTGAGAGACGCAACCGCGCCTTCAGCGCGAGGACGATGCGTTCTCGTTGACCGGGGAGAGTGGCGCGGTAGGATAGCGACGAGACATTGGCATGAAAGGACGACCATGAAGTTCCTCGTAATCGGAGCTGGAATGCAGGCCAAGGCGGTGGCATATGACCTTGTTCGGCAGAAGGACGTTCATGAGGTGAGGATTGCCGACATCGACCCCAAGCGGTTGCGGAGGCTGAAGCGTGTGCTACAAAGCCGGAAGGTCAGGACGTTTGTCGCAGACGCCGAGGACCGGGAGCGCATGGCCGAGTTGATGAAGCCCTGCGACGTGGCGGTGAGCTGCGTGCCGTATTTCTTCAATCTCGGACTGGCGCGCGCGGCCATTGCTGCACGTACGCACTTCTGCGACCTGGGCGGGAGTAATGACGTGGTGCACGCTGAGCTTGCGTTGGGCAGACAGGCAGAGAAGGCGGGCGTGACCGTGGTGCCGGATTGCGGGCTTGCGCCGGGGATGGTGAGCATCCTTGCTGCGGACGGATTCTCTCGGCTCGACCGGACTGACGCCATCCACATCCGCGTTGGCGGACTACCGCGAAGACCGAAGCCGCCGCTCAACTACGCGCTCGTCTTCTCGGCCAGCGGATTGACCAACGAGTACGCTGAGCCGTGTCTTGTGCTTGCGGACGGTCGGCCGGTCTGGCGCGAGCCGCTGGCGGACATAGAGAGGCTTGAGTTCCCGGAGCCGTTCGGCGTTCTCGAGGCGTTCAACACGTCCGGTGGCTCGTCAACCCTACCCGAATCGTTCCACGGCCGCGTGAAGAAGCTGGACTACAAGACCATCCGCTATCCGGGCCACTGCCAGCAGATGCGGCTGCTGCGCGACCTTGGTCTTATGTCGCTGGAACCACAACTCGTCGCCGGAAAGCGGGTAGTGCCTCGTCAGTTGCTGATCCAGCGACTGGAGGCGGTGCTGCCGCGCGAGATGGATGACGTCGTGCTGCTGCGAGTCAACGTCAGGGGGAGGCGCCGGGGGCGTCCCGCCTCGATCCGCTACGAGATGGTGGCCTTCGCCAACTGGAACGCGCGCCTGACCGCGATGATGCGGACGACCGGCTTCTCGGTCGCGATTGTCGCCCTGATGCTTGGCCGCGGACAGGTTGGCTGCGCCGGCGCGTTCACCGGCGAGAACTGCGTGCCCTCGGCCGTCTACATCCGAGAGTTGCGCCGGCGGGGATTGCGCCTGCGCATGCGTGAAGGCGAACCTCACTCGAGCCGGGATTCAACCACGAAGACACTAAGACACTAGGCCCCGGGCGAATTCAGAAGTCAGAATGCAGATATCAGAAGTCAGAGCTGCCAGACCGGTCCAGGACGCCGAGTCACGCTTCTTGCTCTGTCTGCTGTGCTTTGTGCCTTTGTGACTTGGTGGTATGGGGGTATTCCCTTCACTCAAGTAGGTGCTACGGGTTGTGTTGGCGGCGCTTT
>CAYOCZ010000661.1:0-1731 GCA_964402475.1 uncultured bacterium
CTCCGGCTCCGCCTGGCTTCCCGCAACCAGTTCACCATCGGCGTTGATGATGATCTCGCACTTCGGGCAGCGCATGCAGCCGACGTATTCCTCAGAGAGCCCGCCGGTCGTCAGCGGCCCGGCACAGTTCGGGCAGACCGCCCGCTTCGGCTTCGTGGAGTGGGGTAGCGCGGCCGGAGCCGGTTCGGGAGGTGGGGAGAGGGCCTCCGCCCCCGGCTGCTCGGCCGCGTCATTGCCAATGGATTCAGGGACTGCAGGGTCCGACGTGAGCCGCTCGGCCAAAGCCTGCGTCGCCGTCTGCCCGGCCGGCCGCGTCACATAGTCCGTCCGCTCCAGGTCGAGCGTATCGGCATCCTTCTCGATGGCCTCCCGGAACTCCGCCGACAGCGGCAGCCGCTTCGAGTGCCGCCGGATCGCCGTCTTCTTCGCCATCTCCGTCCAGTCGGTCACCCACGGCCCCGCCTGGCCCGCGCGTGACCGTTTGCGGATTCCCTCGACCTCGTCCCGCGTCATGACCTCGTAGTCCTCGCAACCGTCCTTGAACCGCACGTAGCTGTAGACGGCATAGACCTCGCCCCGCGCGTTGCGGAAGTCAATCTTGTGCTTGGTGACTGCGCCCTTGTCATACTCGAACTCGTCGTGCTCGCAGACGAGCTCGGCGCGCCAGAGCGCCAACTCGCCGGACCGCCGGGCCAGTTCGATGTAGCCCTTGTAGTCGATGATGAGGGTGCACTTCGTCGTGCCGCTCTTATTGTCCCGGAACGGAATCAGGTGCGCCCGCCGTCCGTCCGGTTCGATGCCCAGACTCGCGCAGTCGAGCAGGCACGACACCAGGCTCTCCTGCGTGCACTCGGCCAGTTTCGGGACCTTGTTGATCATCGTCAGCGCCACGCGCACGAACCGCTCCGGCGTCAGGAATGACGGGAGCGCCTGCGCGAACTGCTTCTTGGCCGCGTCGCTGGCGATCAGGTCCCGGATCGTCTTCGGCTTCGCGGGCGTCGCTGCCTTCTCCAACGGCCGTTCTACGAGCGCCGTCCCTTTTTCATTCTGCTTCTCACTCATGGCCTTCCTCCTTTTCTGCCGCACTCGGCGGCGTCTGATCCTCTACCACGTCACCATCGTCGTGAGCGTCGCGGCGGCGAACCAATAAACCACCCGCCGCCAGTCGCCCGTCGGCATGTAGGCGCACGCCGCACACACGTCGAGGATGATCAACATTGTCGGGAACAGTTTCGGATGCACGCTCATCTTCCTGCCCCTTCCGCGTTTGCGATTGCAAGATCAACCCGCGCGTCGAGCAGGGGGTCTGAGTGATATTCCTCTTGGTGCCACTTTCGCAGTTGCTTGAGTACCGTAAGCAGGTCCCGCGCCCCGGCGAACAGGTACGCAGTCGCCTCCAGATCGGCGCCGTGAACCGTTGCGATTACACGTTGCCTGTGAAGGCTGAACTCCTCGGGGTTTGGTCCGCTAAACGGGGCTTCTTCCGCACCACCAAGAATGGAAAAGCTATTCCCGTGCCTCTTGACTTCCAGCATGTTCACAGTCCTTTCTTCTTGAGCCGGAGTTGCCGGAACGAATACGCGGCCTGAATGCGCTCGGCTCGATGTTCTTCGTAGAACGTGACCGCACCGAGTGCCCCGCAGTGAGCCGCCTCCGCGTCGCCGAGCGCCGCGATCACCATCGCCTGCGCATCCTTCTTACGCTTTTCCGCTTCGCCAGCGGCCTTCTGCG
>CAYOCZ010000662.1:0-1725 GCA_964402475.1 uncultured bacterium
GCTCGTCGCGCTGACGCCGGCTGGCGTTGCGCCGTCGCGCGCGCCGGTGCTGCTCGGTGGCGGCGGGCCGGACGCGTACGGCTACCAGTACCTGGACTCGGATACCACGGCCGGTCCGACCTACAACTGGGTGAGCATCCAGGGCGTCGGGACCCAGGTGACGGGCCTGAGCGACGACAACTACGCGGGGCCGTTCCCGATCGGCTTCGACTTCCCGTACTACTGGTACAGTGTCGACGAGGTCATCGTCGGGTCCAACGGCTACATAACGTTCGGCGACAAGGCGGCCAACGCCTCGGAGTTCGACCCGGTTCCAGGCCCGCAGAGGCCGAACGACCAGCTTGCCCCGCTGAACAGCGATATTGACCCCAGCGCCAGCGGTTCGGTCTGGTACTGGTCTAACGGAGCTGACAGCTTCATCGTCGAATACGACAGCATCCCGTTCTGGAGCACCGGCGGCAACAACTCGTTCCAGATTCTCCTGACCAAGGCGGACTCGTCGGTTACGTTCCAGTACAAGGAACAGAGCGGCGCGCCGTACAACGGCTGGGCGGCGGAGAACAACCAGACCGGCATCGAGAACGTATCGGGCCAGATCGGCCTGAACTACCTGTCGGGTACGACGCCGGCGGGTAACGTCATCCACCCCGACCTCGCGGTCCGTTTCTTCCCGCCCGAGTCGACCTCGCTGGAGATCCACGACGTGGGCGTCCGCAACGCGATGAACGACATCAGCGGCGGCGTGTTCGCCATTAACAACGAGTCGCTTTCCTTCTGGGCTGTGGTGAAGAACTTCGGCAACCAATCCGAAGCCGGATACCAGACCTTCTTCAAGGTTCAGAGACAGAACGGAGCGGTTCTGTTCGCCGACTCGACGTGGGCAATGGCGTCGAGCCCGGGCGAGACCGAGTCTCTGGCGCTCGCCAGCACCTGGACCCCAAGCACGAACGGCACGTTCATAATCAGGGTCTGGACCAAGATGACCGGCGACATGGTGCCGGTGAACGATACAGCAACGATCGAACTCCGGGTGGTCACGCTGCCGGGGATGCTTAGCTACGACGGCGGCACAGCCGGTAGCACCGTGTCTTGGAACGGCCCGGGCGGGTTCGGCAACCGTTTTGTGCCGCCGGTCTACCCGTGCTCAATCAGCGCCATCCGCCAGTACATGAGCGGGACTGGAGTTGATGTCCTAATGGCGGTCTACGACGACGACGGTCCCGGAGGCACGCCCGGGTCCATCCTGTTTGCCGACACCGTCACGGTGTCCACAACCGACTGGATCTCGGTCACCCTGCCTACGCCGGTCGCCATCACGGACGGCGCGTTCTTCGTTGGCTCACTGTCCGAGACATCAAGCGACCCGTCGTTCGGCATGGACTCGGTGCCCCCGCTTTCACTCCAAGGCTGGGAAAGCACCGGCGGCTGGGGCCCGAGCCGCGACGCTCCGGCGCGCGATATCTGCGCGAACGCGACGGTTTCCGGTCCGGTCGGTATCTTCGAGTGGCTGCAGCCGACACCGGCGCCGGTGCCGGCGCGGATTGACGTCAGCCCGAACCCGTTCGGCGGGACGACCACCATCCGGTTGCTCAACCCGACCGGGCTTGAGAAGGCACTCGAGATCTACGACGCGACCGGCAGCATCGTGCGAACGCTTGAGCTCAGCCGCGGACAGGCCATGCTTGATGGCAGGCACCTGGCGGACGGCATCTACTTCGCGCGCGT
>CAYOCZ010000663.1:0-1723 GCA_964402475.1 uncultured bacterium
AAGTATCGGTAGTTGTGTGACTTGATGAATCTCGCGCCGTATCGGGAGACACAGCCCCCGGGGCGGCCCCTGGGCCGATGAGTGGGCGGGAAAGTGGGTTCCGCCCTGTCCTCTACGCTACTCGATAATGACCTTGGTCGTCTTGGTGTCGCTCTCGCTTTCGAGCCTCACGAAGTAGACGCCGCGCGCGAGCCTGCTCGCATCCAGCTTTGCGGTGTTCCGACCCTTCTTGAACCCACTCGTCGGCACCCGCACGGCCAGCCTGCCGCTTGCGTCGTAGAGCTTGACGGTGACGTTACAGTCTCTCCGCAGGGTGTAGCTTATCTGTCCCGCTCCGCGGACCGGGTTCGGCCAGACCTTCAGCGTGTCGATGGCCGGGCCGTGTCCCAACGCGTCTTCGCCGCCGGTCCAGGAGCAACCGATGCCCGCGACCTCGTCAATGAGCCAGCCGGGGTAGCTGTTGTTCGTCGCGTCTGAAGCGAGGCGCCAGCGAACCTGGAACTCTTCGCCGTTGGCTATGTCCCCAAGAGTGAACACCGACTGCACCCAGCCCGACGAATTGCCGGACCAGCCATCCTCGTCGTCCAGGGCGATAACCGAGCCGTCATAGTCCCGGCCGGCAGAGGGCGCAAACGGGGTCCAGATAGAGCCGTGGTCGGTCGAATACCACGAGAGGTTGCCGCCGTCGTGGGAGGCCTCAGTGTTGTAGCTATGCAGGAACGCGATCGACGGGTCGTCCTGCAGCGCTTCATAGGTGGGCGAGGTCAGCGTGTCGTTCACGTTGTTGCCGTAGTCCCCGCTCAGCCGGTCGCCCCAGACCATTGAATCCATGGGCGGCAGAGTCCACGGACTCTGGGGTTTGCCCCGCACCCACGTGCCGGTTGGGCTGGCGTCGAGGTCGCCGTCGCTCAGGTCAAAGAAGTTGATGAAGGTGCATCCTTGAAAGAGCGCGGTCCGCGCGTCGTTGCCCGGGTACAGGTCCCCGGCCAGCATCGTCGAGCACTTGGTTGTGAATGCACCGGTCGTGAGAGTCAGAGAATCGAATTCGACTGTGTACGTGTCACCCGCAGCCAGAGACGACACGGACTTCGTGCTCGAATAGGCTCCCGCGGTGAACCTGATGTCGAATTGACCCTGGTCCAGGGCTCCGCAATTCCTGACCCGCACCAAGGGCGGGATCTTCCAGCTTGGAAGGAGGAAGGATGCGACCGGACGGAAGACGCTGTCGGTCCCGACGTCCGGTGGCACGCGGTACACCGGATAGACCAGCAGGTTGCCGGCAAAGGGCGAGCCGAGACCTTCGTTGTTGGTGATGCCGGCGTCGGATTCAAGCGGCTGGGCGCATACGAAGTTCTCGCCGGGAATCAGCGAGTCCGTGCCCCATTCGTACGTCCACATGATGGAATCGGTCCCGGCACCGGAGGTGATGGCGGCCCAGTTCCATACCATCTGCGCGGTATTCACCTGGTTGACCACGCCCATCATCACGTTCCGGTTCGGGGTCGAGCGATTGACCCCCTTGCCGGTCAGGACCGGACGACCGACCGCAGTCCAAGTGCCCGGCAGCGGGTCAAATGCTGCGCGTACCTTCGTGTCGTTGTTGGGCGCTTCGTCAATCACGGTGACGGTATTGCTGCCGGAGTTGGCGACGTAAATCTTGTTCGTCACCGGGTTCACCGCCACGGCATAGGGCGTGGTTCCCGCCGTCACCGTGCTCTTGCTG
>CAYOCZ010000664.1:0-1720 GCA_964402475.1 uncultured bacterium
GTCTTATCCTGCAAATACTCGTACATTGTGAAGTTGTCACAGACAAGCCGCCTGGCGGTCTGAACGAACTTCTCACGCCTGTTCTTATCTAATTTGGCGTACCCTACCGTGCGACCCCCTGACACCCAGCCGTCAGCGATAAGAGCCCCGTACCACCAGCCAAGCTCCCTGCAGAACTGCGTACCAGTCACTGGCTCGCGCTTGACGACGGGGACGAGCATACCCACCGAGTCAGCCGGGGCGCGCTTGACGAGCATCCCGGTAGCCGGATCGAAAACCGCCAAACTCTCGTTCGCGCTGGCCACTACCTTCCTCTTCCGCGCCGTCGTTACAAGCACGCTCGGGCAGTCGTACTCCCTCGTAAGCTTTAACACCGGTAAAAGAAGCGAAGACGCAGTCTCGTGGTCGTAGCTCGTAACGTACACCCCGGCGGGGACCTCGAACACATCGGCCCCGTTCTTGTCCTTAATCGGATCCCCTACGGTAGGGAACTCTCCGATCTTCAGCGAAACTACGCCAGCACCGCACGATACATCCACATCCGTCTCTGAATCGAATCCCATGTCTAACCTCCCAGCGAGGACAGAGAACCATTCTCTACCCTCATGTGTGGAGTTTAGCTCAGATTTCGATATTGTCAGACTAATTTCTGTGTCGTAATCTATGCAATTTCCGTCAAAGTCGGCGTTGAAGCCACCTGCGATGATTGGGCTGATCTGCAGGGTGTGACCCTTGATCAGCTGTGGGCGGAAAGCCATCATCCCATACTTGTGGAGCGTCGGCGCCCGGCTCACCATTAGGGGGCGATGCTCCATCTCGGCTTGCAGTTCTGCCACCGCCGACTTGTCCCTCTTGTCTATCATCTCCACCGCCTGGGTCGCGGACACCCCTCGCCGCACCAGTCGACGGATAACAAATGGGCTATACATCTCCCAGGCCTGGTCCTCGGGTAGACCCACCTGGTCCATGTCCAAGCTCGGGTTAGGGGTGATCACCGAGCGGCCGGAGAGATCGATTGGCATGCCGATAACCCGGCGCTGATACATCCCGTGCTTCGGTGAACCCTTACCAAAAACGTGCTTCAACAGGCCGCCCACGCCCTTCTCCTGCAGCTTCGGATGGATCGGGTCACCCACCCCCGTCACCGCCTTGTAGGATTGGTAGGTGTTCCAGCGCTCGTCGCGGGCGTTCTCCCGCCCCAGCTCACCGGTCATGTCGCGCAAGGCGTTGTTGTTCTCCATGAGGTCCTGATACAGGTAGTTGGCGTCCGCCGACACCTGAGTGCCGCCACCGAGGGCGGATATAGGCCGGAACATCGGCGGGATCACCGGAACCTTCGTAACCACCATGTCCTGGGGCTTCATCCCGAACTTCTTCATGGTTTCCAGGTAGCGCAGCTTTTTCACGGCGTTATCGCGCTTGGAGGCGGACCCGCTCTTGATCTCGGCCCTGGCACCTTCAAGCATGTCATCTACTCGCACCCGCTGCAGCGCGGCTAGGATCGCCTTTCCGCCTACCTGGTCGTGCAGGGACTCATCCCCGCGGATCACCGCCGCGTACCTCTTCTGGGTCAACCCAAGGATGCGCCGGATAGGCTCTTCCATGACTGGGTTCGGCATTGGCTCTTCCAGCCTGATGAACGACCACTTTCTGCCGCCATGTCCTCCCGTTGCCCCTCGGTCGAATAGGCCGCCGACGATCGGCTGGAGTGACTTGCCAT
>CAYOCZ010000665.1:0-1719 GCA_964402475.1 uncultured bacterium
AGTATCGTGTCCCCGTTTCTCCCGCATCAATCGCCACTCGCCGACCATGAATCGGAAGTGGGCGGGCTGGGCTACTGCACGTTTCTCGCAGCAGCACCATGGGTCAACTGCCATTCTTCGTACTCGGACAACTCGGACGCCAAGATGCCCATCCTGGACCGAAACTCGCGCTGCCAGTCGTCTGAGCCATCAGGCTTCTGCAACATCTCACCGAGATACTGCACGGAGTGCAGTTTTGGGGCTCGCAGGCGGCAGTCGCGCAAGTATCCCTTCCCGGCGAGGTAGTACATCTCGATGCTGGAGAGGTTTGTCGTCGAAGGGGGCGCGACCGGTCTTCGCGGAGACTCTTTGTGCACTTCAGCAAGCGTCGCCAACAGGGTTCTCTTGTGCCTCTCCTGCAGTGAGTGGCATTCGGCGAGAAGTCCCGGCGTGCGGTCTGAAGATGCAAACGACTCCAGCCTGGTGACGTCCTTCTGCAGTAGGTCAAGGGCCGTTTCTGCCCGATATCCGCTGTGGTCATCGGGCCAGACATACTTGGGTCGGGCATCGTCAAGCGACGGCATGCCGATGGTTACGTCCGTCCTCTCACCGAGGTGCGCGAGCACGTTTTCCGCGGATTCTTCGGTGATATCTACCGGCGGGGGGACATTTGTTGCCGCGGCCAGCAGTCGGGCGATTGCGGCGGCGGCCATCCTGGCGCGGGCGGCCGGCACTTCGTATCTGGACATTTGGGCGAAGTAGGATTCGAGTCGCTCCCAGGCCTGTTCATCCCTGACCCACTTCTCGGACTGCGCCACGCTCTGCTCTAGATGGTCAAGGGCCATGAGCAGGCGTTTTTCCCACTTCTGATCGCGCGTTGAAGCCGCGACCTCGTCAGTGGCGACACGGAGGCGGCGGAACGCATCCGAGGTGACTACCGGCAGTACCTCTGTGGGCAACATCTTCGCCAGTGCCGCGTAGACGTGTGCCTCAGTGAGGCAGTCAGGGACCGGCTTGCCTGATGACTCGCACCGCCGCGCCAGTGCCCTCCGTGATGTCTCTCGGAATCGTTGCTTCAGGTCGTTGTACCGGTGGAGCAGGACTGGCGGGACCGGGTGCCAGGTCGCCCGGATTGCTTCGCCTACCCTCTCTGCAGCAGCAAGGACATCCTCGGAGGCCGGTTCCCCTTCGAGCTGCCGGTAGACCATCGGCGCAACGCCGAGCAGGTCGGACAGGCGTTTCCAGTTCTCGTCCTCCGGCGCAAGACAGAAGACACGCTCTCGCCCGAGTCGGGCCACGAATAACCCAAGCGCCAGCGCCACCTCGTCGCGGGTCTGCCACCCGCGTTGGGAGCGACTCACAACGATGTCTTCCGCCCCAAAGACCAGGACAGCGTAGTTCAACGCCGATGTCCATTCCAGCAAATCGACAATTGGCGGGCGCGGGTGAGTAGGAACGCCGTCATCGCACCAAAGCGTCACGTCCGCGACGACTTCCAGTTGGGTCTTGAGGGCGCGGGAGAGCGTGAGTTGTTCACTTGTCGAGCCGATGAACAGCTTGGGGAAACCGGGTCGGCAAGACGCGGCGTCCGATCCCGATACCGCGGGCCTCGACGGCTTCTGAGCATCGGAATCGGCCATCGCGCGAATCGTACTCATTCGGGCCGGGATGTCAAGGCGGCGGGGGAGGGGCTAGCGGGCTTCCAGGAACTTCCGGATGGCGGAGGCGGGGAGGGCGCCG
>CAYOCZ010000666.1:0-1716 GCA_964402475.1 uncultured bacterium
AAATGAAGTACCTGGCGGACAACCGGAGCGTCGACGTGCTGGGCACGGGCGTATTCATTCTGGATGTCTACAACCAGGCAGTGACTAAACGCCTCCCCTTAGTTGGCCCTGTCAGTGCCATGACCGCGCTGTCAAAAGGGTGCTTCTCTCACCCCACCGTGATGGGCAGGAGGGGATGGTTTGCCAAGCACCCTTACGTATCAGAATACCCCAAAGCTGAAGATCGTGAGCTATGGAGTCGAACTTACGGCACGTCGTCTTTCGCCAATCTCCGGGCATGCTACTACTACTACAGAGAACACTGCACTTTGAGGGAATACGCAGTCGCCGCCCGAAGCGTAGTTCAGATATACAGGAAGCACGGACCCGGACTCGTCGGCAAGGCCGCCACACATTACCTCTCGCTCCGTGAGTCCGCGAAGGTCCTGGTCTACGCTGCAGCAACAGGCCTCCATCTTCGGCACTACCTCGTCCGCACGCGGAGTCTTCCACTCACGCAATCTGAACGCAGCGAGGCGACTTGTGGGTTGGCGCGCATCAAGTCTACGTTGCTGCCCGTGCGGAAGGGACTGGTCCGAAGCCTGCCCCGAGCGAGCACCGTATGAAAGTACTGCACCTTGTCAAGACGTCGGATGGCGCGGATTGGGCATTCCGGCTAATGCGAGAACTGGTCAGGCAGGGCGTTGAAGTCCACGTCGCGCTACCGGCCGGCGGTACGCTGATACCTGCTTATGAAGAATCAGGCATAGCTGTCCACCCAATTCAGTTCGCCTTACCTACAAGGCAGCCTTGGCGTTGCCGTGGAGTGTTTCAGCGGTTGCGTTCGCTCGTTGACGGCATCCGGCCGGACATCATTCACAGTCACTTCGTCACCACGACGTTGACGATGCGGCTCGCGTTGGGCAGAGGGCACCCCGTGCCGCGCGTGTTCCAGGTCCCCGGCCCGTTACATATGGAGCATGCGTTGTACCGGCTGGGCGAAACCCGCACCTCCGGGCCCGATGACTACTGGATTGCCACCTGTCGGAAAACCTATGACTTGTATCGCAGGTCTGGAATCGCTCTGGAACGTCTCTTCCTGTCGTACGTCGGCTTCGACTTGGCTGACTACCTCGGGAGAAAACCAGGCTCTCTGCGCAGAGAACTGACCGTGGGGCGAGATACGAAGCTCGTCGGGATGGTGGCATACATGTATCCACCGAAGTACTACCTGGGACAAACCAGAGGCATCAAAGGGCACGAGGACTTGATAGATGCCATAGCAGTCTGCCTGAGGACTGAACCAAACATCCTGGGCGTGTTCATCGGGGGTGCCTGGTGCGGTTACACTGCCTACGAGAGCCGAGTCCGTCGCTACGGCCTGAAGAAGTGCGGGAATCGTTTGGTGTTCCTAGGTACAAGGACACACCATGATGTACTCGACTTGTACCCCGAGTTCGATGTGGTTGTCCACCCGTCGCACTCTGAGAATCTGGGCGGTGCGGCTGAGTCGCAGCTACTTGGTGTGCCGACGATAGCAACCGATGTCGGTGGTTTCCCAGATATCGTCAAACACGAGGAGACGGGCTGGCTCGTGCCAGCCGGGAACCCTCTCAAATTGGCTGAGGCGATTCTGGAGTCGCTGCGGGAGCCCGTCCGCTCGAAGGAAATGGCCCTGCGGTGACAGGCTGCGGCAAGAATGCTGATGGACAACGCCGAGAACACGCGTCAGATACT
>CAYOCZ010000667.1:0-1706 GCA_964402475.1 uncultured bacterium
TGATGGGAACTCTACCACAACCCCTGGTGGGCTTTCAATCCTTTGCTTCGAACGTTTAGGATGAGCGTTTGGCGCGGCTACGCGACAATACGCTCAATTCTCTGGTTGCGTGCCGGGCACGGCCCGGCTGCTTGCTGATACGCTCCGCGAGCGTACCAAAACCGGTATACCGGTCAAGGAAAGTTCGCGGAGCAAGTTCAGCCCCAGGTAGGTAACGCCGAAGGGTAGTCGAAGGCAAAGGTAGAACCCGAAAGGGCGCCTTGAGGAGGCCGGAGGCAAAGACGTGGGCTGACGTACAGGAATCGGGTTTGAGGCGGGATGCACGGGGGCGAGGGTGCAACACAATCGGAAGCCCTCCAGTTACCGCGAAGGCGCATCACGTACACCCGGCAGTTACGCGTCGAAAGCAGTCGAGTTCACCCCGGGAGATCCCCGGCGGATGCTGGGGAAGTCCGCAGACGGCGTAGTAGATGGGTTCGTCAGGCAAGGCTAGTGAGGCACTCCAAGGCCGAAAGGCGGAGGCAACAGATAGGCCAAGCCGTAGCGCCACCATCGAAGGCCTGAACGGTGAGCGGCACCGAAAGGTCCGCGGAGTGCGAGGACACGTGGGAGCAGGAGCAGTATGAAAGCAGTGCAGATGCAGATGGAACTCGGCGAGCTGGCCCGAGGCCGGTCCGACCGTCTCCGTGATGAGTTCATAGCAGCTCGGCTGTCCGAAAGTCCGACAGGGGAAGACCGGCTCATGGAGATGATCGGTGAGCGGGAGAACATGCTCAAGGCCCTGAAACGGGTCGAGAGCAACAAGGGAGCGCCCGGGGTCGACGGCATGAAGACCACGCAACTGCGGGGCTATGTGCGGCGGCACTGGGACAAGATCAAGGCGGCGTTGCTGGAAGGGACACACAAGCCCCTCCCGGTGCGGCGGGTAGAGATACCGAAAGAGGGCGGGGGAACCCGGCCACTGGGCATCCCGACCGTCGTGGACCGCCTGATCCAACAGGCCATGGCACAGGTACTGTCGGCGATCTGGGATCACACGTTCTCAGATCACAGTTATGCGTTTCGGCCGAATCGGTCGCAACACATGGCGATCCGGCAGGCGAAGTGCTACGTGGAGGACGGCTACACGTACGTGGTAGACATCGACTTGTCGAAGTTCTTTGACCGCGTACACCATGACCGCCTTATGCATCGGATCGCGGCGCGTATTCAGGACAAGCGGGTGTTGAAACTCATCCGGGCGTACCTGAACAGCGGCATCCTGATCGGTGAGGCCGTCGTGGACATGGGGGAAGGGACGCCGCAGGGCGGCCCCTTGTCTCCGTTGCTGGCCAACATCGTGCTGGACGAGCTCGACAAAGAGCTGGAAAAGCGCGGCCTGCGCTTCGTGAGGTATGCGGATGATGTGGCGATCTACGTTCGCAGCCAAAAAGCGGCTGAGCGCGTGAAACGCAGCGTCACCCGCTTCATCACCCGCAAACTCAAGCTGGTGGTGAACGAGCAGAAGAGTGAGGTCAGTCGGCCCTGGCACAGCAAGTACCTGGGCTTCCGCATCACCCGGTTCATGGGACAGACACGCATCGGCATCCACGAGAAGAGCCTTCGGCGCTTCCGTGCGCGCATCTGTGCGTTGACGGCCCGGAAACGGGGGCGGAGTCTGACCCACGTCGTGGGGGAGCTCAACAAGTTCCTGCGCGGCTGGGTGG
>CAYOCZ010000668.1:0-1688 GCA_964402475.1 uncultured bacterium
TCGCGGCGCAGATCAAAAAGCTCGTAATGATGTGACTTCGCATCCTCACCCGCCCAGAAGAAACGGATGAGCTTGTAGTCGCCTTTGCGTACCGCGCTGCAGGGTGCGCAGAGAATACCGAACAGATGCGGGAAGTCGAAGAACAGCGGGCGCTCCTCCAAAGTCTTTCTTCCGTCCAACTTCCCCTGAAGCAGCGGCAGGAGATTCACGCCGTCGAGGGGCTTTTTGCCGTCGGGCTGAAGCCCGGCAACCGCCAGCACCGTAGGATAGATGTCGATGGAGCAGACCGGTGTATCGCACACGCTGCCAGGCTTAACATGTCCCGGCCAAGACACGATCCACGGCTCACGGATGCCGCCCTCGTACGTGTTCGCCTTGCCGCCCCGCAACGGAACGTTCGAGGTGTACGGTCGCTCCTTGAAGGCTTCATGCACCACGCCGCCGTTGTCCGAGGTGAAGATCACCACCGTGTTAGCCTTCACTGCCGCGTTCTCCGGTTTGTCCAGCCAGTCAAGCACCATCCCAACGCTGGTGTCGAGGCTTTCGATCATCGTCGCCATCTCCGGACACTCTTGGAGGCCACGCGGGTCGCGCTTCGCCTGGTACTTCGGCAGCAGATCCTTCTTTGCCACAACCGGCGCATGAACCGCGAAATGCCAGAGATTGAGATAGAAGGGTTTTCCCGTCCCCTTGACCCGCTCCAGCCACCGGACGCTCTCTTGAGCGAGACGATCGTTCAAGTACTCGCCTTCCGGCCCGGGTTCCAAGTTGGGAATGAACCACTGCTTTCGCCTATACGGTGAATAGTAATCGGGCGGCGAAGGCAGGTGGTCCCCGCCGATCACGAAGTCGAACCCCCGTTTCCCGGCATCGAGACTCTTGTCGGCGCCTCCAGGTTTGGACAGGTGCCACTTGCCGATGTGCGCCGTCTGGTAGCCAGCCTCCTTGAGCGCCTCCGCCAGCGTACGGATCGCAGCCGGCATGTGGTCGCGGGTCCCCACTTCGCCGCAATAGACGTTCGTTGCGGCCGGCTTCGACTCGGGCTCGTCAACGCCCCGCCCGGTGATGGCCTCGGTGAGGCGCAACCTCGCCGGATACTGGCCCGACATGATACTGGCCCGCGTCGGTGAACAGAGCGGGTTAGCCGCATAGGCGTCCGTAAAGCGCATGCCTTCCTTCGCGAGCCGCTCCAGGGCGGGCGTTTCGTAATAGGTCGAGCCGTAAGGCGTGCTGTCGGCCCAGCCCATGTCGTCGGCCAGAATAACGATGACGTTGGGTCGTGCAAGAGTGGGTTCGGCCACAAGCAGAGCCAGCAACATCGCGGTGCTGCTTATTATAGAGTGCCCTATGTTCAATGTCCGTTTCATCCCCGCGTCCTGTCTACACGTTGACTCCGCTCGCGCCTATTCGCGCACAAACACCCGCTTCACGGCTTCGAGATAGCCCATGCCGTTCACGGTGTCGGGCTCCAGGTAGCTGCCCTCGGTCCACTCGTTCCAGCAGTTGATGTTGAGGATGCGCGGGCCTTTCGGGTCGGCCAGCAGGCGTTCCTTGGTCAGCCTCAGTGCGGCCTCAAACTTCTCCGGCGTGTTGCCGACGATGATGTTCGTGAAGGGATACCCCGAGTTGTCCATCGTCACTCGCTGGTCGCAGCGCGGGCTGGGGTCCCAGCCCATGGAGATGTTCGG
>CAYOCZ010000669.1:0-1688 GCA_964402475.1 uncultured bacterium
GTATCTCAACTGGGACAGCCGGGAACATCGCAAGGCCATCCTTCAACAACAATGGAAGCCGGAAACCGATCTGCTGATCCTCGACGAGTTGCATAAGCATGCTCGATGGAAGAACCTCATTAAAGGCATCTGGGATACCCGGCAACATCAGGAACACATTCTGGTAACCGGCAGTTCACGTCTGGACATCTTCCGCAAAGGCGGCGATTCCCTTCTTGGCCGCTATCACCACTATCGCCTGCACCCGTTTTCATTGACCGAACTGACGTCCAGCCGACTTCCGGTCCCAATGGACAAACCGCCTACTCTGGAATTTGCGGATGCGGGGCGCGAAGCCACGGATCTGCTTTTCCGATTCGGCGGTTTTCCGGAACCGCTGTTCGCGGCCAGCGATCGCGTTCTGCGCCGTTGGCACAGAGAAAGGTTCGAGCGTGTGCTGCGGGAAGACATCCGGGAAACGGAAAACGTGCGGTCGCTGTCCCTTGTGGAACAGTTGGGCAGCATGCTCCCGGAACGGGTTGCCGCTCCGCTCTCCCTTCGCTCGTTATCCGAGGATCTGGAAGTCAGTCCCAAGGCGGTTGCCGCCTGGATGGAACTTCTGGCCCGCAATTACTACGTCTTTCGTGTTCCGCCCTGGCATCGCCGGCTGGCCCGGGCTTTGAAGAAGGAATCCAAGTACTACCTTTGGGACTGGTCGGAGACGCCGAACGAAGGCGCCCGTTTCGAGAACATGGTAGCCAGTCACCTGCTCAAGTGGTGCCACTTTCAGCAGGACGTTTCTGGATTCGACGTCGAACTTTACTATGTTCGGGACCTCGAAAAGAGGGAAGTTGACTTCCTGATCGTTTGGGAGAAACAGCCCTGGCTGCTCGTGGAGTGCAAGCTGGGCGACAACTACCAGTTCGGTCACTTGAACTACTTCGGCGAGCGGCTGGGAATCAAGACCCAGCGCTACCTGGTCAGCCTCACCGGAACCGATGACTATGTGGACAAAGCCACCGGCATCCGGGTCATCCCCGCCGCCCGCTTCCTGACCGCGTTTGCGTGAGGCGTCGACATTTCCGAAACGCACACTTCTGCGCCCGCGCCCCAGCCTTCTTCAGCGCCTGCTCCGACGCCGGATCGGCAAGACCACCCGGACGTTGCCCCGCGTGGACACGGGGCAACGATCCGGTTCGGCCCTCTGGAAACTCCTCTATTCCTTCTTCTTCCCTGACACCTCGCTTAACCGTCCGCGCGCATATTTCCCCCACTTCGACTCGGAAAACTCAGAATCCAGTTTCTCCCATACCCGTTTGGCTGCCGCAGGATCTTCTGCTTTGGAGTAGCAATCGCCAAGCCAGTACAGGGCTTCAGGGCGGATGGTTTTCGCATCGGGATAGGTTTGCAGGAGTGTCTCAAAGGTTTGAATCGCTGCCTTGAAATCCCCTGATTTCATCTGCTGTTGCGCCCGAAGGCACATGGCCTTTGCATCGTCCACGACTGACACCGTGTTCGTCTTCGGGCCCTCGTCCTTGCCCACCACCTGTGCCACGGCGATGCCCACCGGCACCGCCGTTCCTGTCACGATCACGGCTGCGGCCACCGCCGCCACCAGCTTGACTTTTGCTAGGTACATGGCCTTCATCGCTCCCTTCGCCAGCATTGCTGCTGTAGATGAGGCGCCCGTGGCCGTGGCGGTTGTCGCC
>CAYOCZ010000670.1:0-1673 GCA_964402475.1 uncultured bacterium
TACGGATTGACTCGCTGAAGATTCACAGCTCGCTGCGCGACATCCTGATTGTTGGTCCGCTCAGTACGTACTACTGGGTCGACAGCTTGGTCACGTTCACGCCGGGCGAGAAGCTCGATATTACGCTCTATACCAACGCCACTGACGGATACGCATGGCTGCATGCCTTCTGGGGTGTGTTCCTCGTGAGGCTGCAATTTGACGACCAGGGCGACGGCGTATTCACAGGAACGTGGAACGCCCAGCTAATCCCGGGGCTCAGATTCGCCATCTTCGATTTGATCACCAAGAGCACGCTCATGGACCCGGCCGCGCCCTACGACTACAACGGCTGGCTCCTGCCGTACATGATACAGACGGCGGACTAGACTGGTCCCAAGAGACTGAAGACGGGGGCGGCATCCTGCCGCTACCGCTTGTCTTGCGGCGCACCCTCCAAGCCGTGTCACCGTTCGAATCGGCCTGACAACGACCCCACAAACCGCCGCGCGATTGACGGTCACGGTCGGTCTGAGATTCAGCCCCGAAGTCGATGTCCAATTCACTCGCCGGATCAACTTGTTCATCATTGGGGTAGTCGTGCGGCAACTGGAGGTCGAAATCACGGTCGGCACCGAGGTACAATCCACGTCGGAAGTCGCGTTGAGAACCGCCCCGAAAATGGCCCTGGCGATGGTCTTCCATACCACTCCGGGAACCGTCCCGGGGACGACTCCGATGGTGGTTGCCTGGATGTCAACTCAGGTTAGCCCGGCTGATGCTAAGACTATCGTTTTGAGTGACTTCCGTGCATCGGAGTCCGCCTAAGAGCGCAGAGAAGTCAGCAGGGCTGTGTCCCCAGCTCTGTAGAAGACGTGTAACCTGGGTCTGGACGTCAATTGCGGTCACCTCGGCCCAACATTCGAGCGGCCCCGAACCGAGAAGCCAGATTGTGTGGAGGAGTCTAAGGCCTGACTGCGAGCGTGTGACCGGTATTGTCGTCAGCTCCTAGTTCGACATAGCTCTGGCTCGGGTTGACAGTGACGCTGAAGAGAACCGTGTCGGGTAACCTGGTCTGGCCGAGGTCAAATGTGAACTCGGCCTGCTGGTTCGCCGCTATCGTGGCCGTCCGGACCTGTTGCGACAGAGAATCACCATTCGCCCTGAGTACAGCCCGTGTTGGATACGCCACCACCGACCTTGACCCGACCGGTGTAGCTCGGGTTCCGTGGTTTGTCACCCAAGCTCGGACAACTCTGCTCCCACGCGCGAATTGCACGCTGTCCACTCTGAGGTCGGGACGCAGCAGAGATCCCGTTTCACTGATGAAAATCGGTCTTGTGCCCAGGCTCAGCGACAGCCAGCCGTCATTCGTGGCGCGTGGCGAGAATGCCGGTGGCGTCCTGGCGTAGGCCAAAGACTCAGCGGCCAGTCTGTTCGTCCGCACCGGCAGCTTCACGCCGACGCCTCGCTTGGTGTCGCCGTCCCTCCAGCACACCCACGTCCGCTTGCCGCTCGCGTCCTCAAACTCATACATCCGTACATGATTGTCCACGGCCGTGTCATCGTTCATCGCACGGCCGTTGCAGCTCTTGCCAGTAAGCTGCTCGCCGACTTGCTGCATTGCCCAACTGCTTGGCAACCGCGGTTGATTGGGGCTCGTGTCCAGCAGCCCGAATCCCTCGGTTACTATC
>CAYOCZ010000671.1:0-1669 GCA_964402475.1 uncultured bacterium
AAGTACGTGCAACCCGCGCCCACCATCCGCGAGGAAGGCGTAGTTCCCGGTCACGGCTACGCCTCTGGAGATGCCGGGCGTGTTGTAGTGCCCGACCTCGACCGGTTGCGTCGGGTCGGCAACTGATACGACCCCTAGCCCGGTAATGTTGTTGGCGACATGCGCATACTTCCCACTCACGGCCACGTCAAGGATGTAGCCTGGCGGGTCGTAGAATCCGACCTCGAATGGGTACGCCGGGTCGGCAATCGAGACCACGCGGAGCCCGGCATCGACGTCCGCGACGTATACGTAGCCATCGCTCACTGCCACGCCACACGGACGGCCCGGAGTGTCGAGGTAGCCGACCTCAGTGGGATGCGCCGGATCGGCGATGGAGATAATCCGCAATCCGGAATCGTGGTCAGCGACATAAGCATAGTCACCATTCACGGCCACGCTCCAGGCCTCGCCTGGAGTGTCGCAGTGCCCGACCTCAACCGGGTGCGCCGGGTCGGAAACGGAGATGACCCGCAACCCGGAGTCGCGATCCGCAACACAGGCATAGTGCCCAGTCACGGCCACGCCCCAGGCATCGCCCGGAGTGTCGTAGTGTCCGACCTCAAGCGGGTGCGTCGGCTCGGCGATTGAGATGACCCGCAACCCGGAATCATGGTCCGCGACGTAGGCGTAGCCGCCATCCACGGCCACGTCCCAGGCCAAGCCAGGAGTGACGTAGTGGCCGACCTCGACCGGATGCGCAGGGTCGGCAACCGAGATGACCCGCAGTCCCGAATCCCAGTCAGCGATGTAGGCAAAGTCACCACTCACAGCCACGCCTTGGGCGGAGTCCGGCGTGTCGCAGGCACCAACGAGCCGGACGTTGAGCGAATCAGCCTGCGCAATGCCAACCAGCAGCAGGCTCAGACAGAATGCGAGCGGGCGCGCTTTTTGGGCACGGCGTCGAGTAGATGGCATCACTAGCCTCCTTTGGTTACAGGTTCTGGCTGGGCGTCGAGGACCACCAAGTGGCCATACGCCCTGCACGACACCGATGTCACCACCATCAGTATAGCCGGTCCTTGCAGAAGTCAATAGTCAATCACCTGCCGACGCGGACTGGCTCAATACGTCCCGTGCGTCCGTGGGTTCGGCGCCCACGAACAGACCCGGCCAGTTGAGGCAGGCGGGACGGATGCGACGGCCGCAGAGTTGCTCGACCTTGCGGACGAAAGGGAATGGCCCGAACGGCTTGCCGGTCTTCAGGCATGACTCGAGAGCCTGCACGAACCTCTCGTCTTCGGGCGATTCAAGGAAGGCGCGCCAACCTGCAGGATTTGGCAGCCGGGCGGGCGGCGCTGTCAGTAGCCCGCGCGACAGCAGACCCGCATGTTCGGCCGCACTACTCAACGCATGAGGGTCGAACGGCCCGCCGTCACCCGGCCGCACTGACGCCATATCGACGTAGTGCAGCACCCGCCAGGCGACTTCATCGGCGAATGGGCAGGAGCAGTACCTTCCCTGCCAGAAAGGAGCAACTTGGTTGTGAATCTCGTTGAAACGCCTGATGAAGTTGTGGTCAGCGTTCATGAGGGCCCGGCTGATTGCATGGGGGTGCGGCGGGATAACGGCGAGTAGCACCCGGTCAGACAGGATGTTGTACCCGCAGAGCTGTATTCCGTACTTGTAG
>CAYOCZ010000672.1:0-1669 GCA_964402475.1 uncultured bacterium
GGTTCCCGCACGCCAGGGTTCCCTGCGTGCCGCTGATCGCCCCGCAGCGCAGGGCCTCGCCGAGCGTTACGGTCAGCCCGGCCGCGTCAATCGTCACGGCCAGGGCATCGCAGGCGCTCGTCGCCCCCTGTCCGAGCCGGAATTGGGCGTTCGTTTGGTCACATTCGAGGGTGCAGGTGGTGCCGACCGTCCACGTCGCGTCGGTGAAGTTCACGCCGCCGTAGATGATCGACGAGTTGCCCATCGTGATCGTCGGCGACGCGCCTCCGATGGGGCCGGCGCAGTCTATTTCGGTGTCGGAGTCTAAAGACAGTGTGCCGCTAATTGTAGGAGTCGTGTCGGCTACGGTGTATGTCCCCGATGTGGTTACCTGTAGCGTTGCATCGGACGCGACATCGAGGGTGCCGGAATTGCTGTACGAACCTAAAACGTTGGCAGAACCAGCCGTGACGGTCAGGCTCGTGTGGTTAGCGTCAATGGTCGCGCTGGCGTTGGCGTGGGTGAGAGTCACGGCCCCGACAGTCGCGCCATCGAGGAACGCGGCAAGGTTCAAGGTGGCTTCATTCCTGATGTTGAAGTTCAGCACGCCCGCGGCGAGTCGGTTGCTCGTCGGCACGGTGGCCGTGTTGCAGTCGATGGTGTCGCCGTTCTCCGCCGGTCCGTTGGCATCCCAGTTCGCCGGGTTCGCATAGTTCGCATCGGCGGTCGCCTGCCACGTCGTCGTCTTCGCCGACGCGACAGCGGCCAGCAGCAGCATAGCCAGGATGCTCGTCAGCCGATTCATGGCGTGTCCTCCACGGGCACCGGTGCCAGCCCAACCTTGAGCCGCAGCTTCAGAACGCCGACCGTGTTCGCGTCAAGACCGCTCGGCACCGTCCATGCCGGACCTGTCGCCCTGCCGGTCGGCCCGTCGAGCGCGATGCGGTACACTCCCGGCGTCGAGACCTCCACCTCCCGCCACTTCGCGTGCCCGTTCTGGCTCCACGCCAGCTTCGCCCCGGTCATGCCGGGGATGTTTGGCCCGCCCCGCGGCGGCGACCGCAGTCCAACGTGGTAGGCGATGCTGAGGACGCCGCACTTATTCGCGTCGGTCGCGGCCTTCGGCAGCGACTGCTCGATGGCCGCCGTAGCCGCTCCGTCGCCCTCACGCCGCAGGTAGAGCCTGTACGTCCCCGGCGTTTGCAGTTGGATGCAGGCCACGCCCCGACGCCGGCCACCGGCCATCCGCCGAACGGTCGCCTTGGGAATCGTATTGGAAACGCCGCTCACCACAACGTCGGGGGCGTTCGGCTCGTTCGGCTTGCTCGCGACGGCATTCCCACCAGGCCCGCCAGACAGCGCGACGTAGGCCACGCCGCCGGCCAGCAGCCCGGCAACCCCAAGCGCGATCATTCTGTTGCGGCCCATCGAAAGACTCCTCAGTTGCCGAACGCCGTCACGGTGATCGTGCCCGTGTTCGCGGCGGTCTTGAAACATACGTAGCCGGCCGAGTAGCCCCGGCAGTCGATCTTGTACGTGCCGTTGACCATATATGTGCAGCCGACCTGGGCGGGGTCGGCCCCGCCGTTGGCTGCCGTCCTCGTGGCCTTGACTTGGATGTAGCAGCTCTCCGTGCCGACCTGCACGTGCAGGTAGGCGGTGTTGGCCGCAATCTGAAAATCCTCCCACG
>CAYOCZ010000673.1:0-1659 GCA_964402475.1 uncultured bacterium
CTTCAGCAGACGAAAGCGAGGCAGTAACGCACGGCTTGACACCTAAGCCAGTAATGTGTCCCCGAAATCCCCGGGAGAACAAGAAAGGAGTGCAGCTTAATGCCGACTAGACCCAACACTCCAGAACCACCACTCAAGTACACGGTCGGCGGTTTCAAGTCGATTGCCGCTCCGCAGACGGCGAACATACCGCACCTTACGGTTCTCGCGGGAGCCAACAGCTCAGGCAAGACGAGCTTCATGCAACCTCTGTTGCTGATGAAGCAGACGATCGAGGCTGGCTACGACCCTGGTACGTTCCTACTGGATGGCCCGAACGCGAAGTTCACCAGTACGGACCAACTGGTGACCAGGGACCACCAAGGCTTCTCAGTCTCGCTCAGCGGACCACGAATGGGATTCGTCAAGTTGAACTACATCCGCCACCCCGCACGTGGCCTGACAATAGAGAGCCTCGTTGCCCGAGCAGACGACCGCATGGTCACATTGAACACTGAAATGACTCATGAAGATGTGCTGAACGTGATGCCATCCAGTGACCGCGAGGTCTTTAGTCCCGTCACGGACAGCTTCCCGGAGGCGCGTTGGCACGTAATTCGGCGTAGGTGCTTTCTCACTTTGATGCTAACACTTGGCACGGACGTCCCACGGCGCATTCGGTCACTCCTACCAGATGCCGTGTCCCCAGCCTTCAAACTGGGGGAACTAGCACGTCGCATGATTCACCTTCCTGGTACCCGCGGAAATCCGGGCCGCCTGTATCCTGGAACCAGCGCGAAGACTCACTACCCAGGGACGTTTGAGCCGTACGTTGCTGGCATCCTGGCCCGATGGACCGATGGCAACGAGAGCAAGAAGAAGATCGAACTCGACGAGTTTGTACGTGACCTGGGGTTGGCGGCGTCGGTCAGCGCTCGATGGGTGGATGAGGCCAGCGTGGAGGTTAAGGTAGGGCTGCGCCATACTCCTGATGCCGCCTCAGCTTCTGAAGCACGCCACATAGCTGACGTAGGTTTTGGCGTGTCCCAGGCGCTTCCCGTGCTCGTCGCGCTCGTCGAAGCAACCCGTGACCAAGTAGTCTACATTGAACAGCCCGAGATACATCTACACCCCCGAGCTCAATACCGACTAGCTTTCGTACTCGCAACGGCAGCGAGGCGGGGAGTGAGGGTGGTCGTGGAAACCCATAGCAGCATTCTCCTCCTTGGCGTACAGACGGCCATTGCCACCGAGAAGATCGACGCAGGGGACGTCGCGCTTCACTGGTTCGGGCTGGGTGGAGACGGATACACCAATATCCACACGGCCACTATCGACGCGGCCGGAACATTTGGTGACTGGCCATCGGACTTCGACGGAGTTTACCTTGAGGCACAGAAGCAGTTTCTGGACGCTAGCATGCGTCGGTGATTCTTCGTGGATGTTCGCTCGGCCCACTTGGTGGTTGATGCCTGCGTTGCTGGTTGGGCAGGAGATGCCACATGGGAACTGCTAGAGCTACATCAGAAGCTGTGTCGTGACTTCCTCGATGCGCTGTGGCATAGCCGACATCTCATAGTGATGACGCCCCGGCTGTTAGCGGAATGGGAACGATGGGAGTCTGACTACGCAAGGAACTGGAGGACTGCCATGTGGTCCCAACGCCGTACTGTGAGAGAG
>CAYOCZ010000674.1:0-1648 GCA_964402475.1 uncultured bacterium
GGCTAACTCCGGGGGTGGGTATATCATCCTGGGCGTCGATGATTCTGGGGTTCCCGACGGTGTGCCTCCAGTGCGTGGAGGGGCAACTACAAGAGATTGGCTGGAGCAGAAGATCCCGCGTCTCGTCGACTACCCGCTGTCAGACTTCCGTGTGCATGTCGTGGAACCGTCATCGCCGTCTCGAATTCCTGCACCATCTCAGGTCATCGTCATTGATGTCGGCGATAGCGCGCTTGCACCCCATCAATGCACACACGGCGGGGTCAACGCGAGCAGGTGCATGTACTATCACCGCCAAGCCGGCCGCTCCGAGCCAGCACCGCACTTCTACGTGGAGTTATTGCGTCAGCGGCTCGTCAGCCCGGTCCTCGAGGCCACTGTCACAGGGCTCGCTACCGTGAAAGCAACGAGGGTTGAAGAAGCCGTGTTCCTGGCCATGAGGCTTCGATTCAATGTGAAGAACGTCGGCCGAGTAGCAGCCTACAAGTGGCGGTTGGTTCTGACTGAAATGGACGGTCACCCGAAGGGCCGCGAGAATGATTACCGTTCCGGTTCGCGGGACTACCCAAAGAGCTCAGGCATGACGGGAAGCTACTTTCGCATCGATGACACGATCTTGCCTGGATGCGCGCTTGACGAGGACAAGGATTTCGGCGTGTATCTCAGACCAGCACGCTTCTCGGTTGATGCGTTCAAGGGCGAAATTGAGTCCCTAATAGCGCCACTGGAATGGAGTTTCCGCGTGGCAACTGAGGTCTCGCCGGGCGCTGTTGAGAGTGCCCGCATCCGGGAAGTAGTGGACGCCGACAAGCTCGCAGCGTTTCTCATGTCGGCGGTTGCCCCGCAGCAAACTGCCTAGCAGGAAGAAGACGGGCGGGTCCCGGGGACGCAGTAGACAATTCCTGACGCAACGTCATTCTAGATTCCAGATTCAAGATCGTAGATTGGCCGCGCCGTCGGCGCTACTCCCCTCCCGTTTGACAACCCCGCCCGCGAGTCCTAGAATCCGGCAATGACAGAGCCAAATCAACAGAACTCCGACCCAAAGCCCCCTCGCGGCGAGCACTGGGGTTGGCGCATCGCCAACCTGACGGTGCTCGTGGTCGTTGCGGCGGTGACCGGCATCATGTCGTGGAGAACCAACAAGTCAATGGAGTCACTTAGGCCAAGGGTGGCAGAGGAAACCCTCCGCAGGGAAAACTTGGTCAACTCGAAGCGGGACGCATACTATGAGGCGATTGGCGTCATGTCGCGGTACATGGCCGCCACTGCGGAGTACGCAGACAACCCGAAAAGAGTGCCGCCAGGGAAGACGACCGCACCCACTGAGGCAGAGGTCAATGCTGCCAAGGCGAAGCTCGTGCTGTACACGGACGACCCTCGGGTCGTCTCGCAGTTCGATTCCCTACTCGTCGAGTCGAACAACCTCATCCGCACGTTCGGGCAGTTCATACAGCTGGCCCGCGAAGACATGGGATACGCCACTTGCTCACTCCCCGGGACATACAAGTACATCTTCCTCCGTCACTAGCCCGGGAGTTCCAGGGACATCTCGCTTATCTCAATCCGCCGCGCGGCAAGGGGCGTTCGGAAGGGGTAGTGTCAATTCTTTTGTGTAACTTCTCACGTTCACTTACGCAGCCTTCCT
>CAYOCZ010000675.1:0-1646 GCA_964402475.1 uncultured bacterium
ATACCAGATGGTCTGGTCTGGCAATGCAGCGTCGTCCGGGTCTTCCTCGTCACCGACTCGCTCCTCGATCAACGGATCGCGACCGGACTCTCCCAAGAGCGCTTCAATCGCCGACAGAACCCAGCCCTTGCGGTACTTGCGGGCAGCCATGCGTGCGAGCAGTCCATCCCGGCCGCGCAAAGCGCAGTCCCCTTCGTATCGGTCTCTTTCTTTGCGTGATTCTGGGGTCTCGTGGATGGAGCCTACGTCGCGGGCGATGTCTTCGAGTATCTCGCGGCGCTTAGTTGTCGGGGGTTTGTGCTGCTTCGCATCGCGGGGCCTTGGGCGCACCTTCGTAGGAGCCCAATCGGGGACAGGCGGTTTGGTCTGTCGAGGAGTTTCAGGCATCACTCACCATCCGTGCTTTCGGCTTCCCAGTCATCCTCCTCTTCGGACAGGTCGCTCTCTTCCTCTTCTTCCGGTGGCTGCATGTAGGGGGCGTCTTCTTCCGCTTCCTCGTGGCGCTCGTCGGCCTCCGCCCGGGCCTGGGCCATGCGCTCCTCGAAGTCATTCTCCGTGTTGCCGTCCTCTGTTGCGTCGATGGGTTCGAGATTCTCTGCCGCCGCTGATATTTCTCCGTGAGCGGCTTCCAGTGGCCTGCGGTTGACTGTGATCTTCCCGGTCGTCACCATCAACTTGAAAGATTCCAGTTGCTCATACGTTGGGTTGATGGACAACATGATTTCGGTAGCGATCTCGCTGACCATTTTATCCCGGTCAGTGATGCCTTCTTGAAGATCTGTCAGGCGCTTCGATGCCGTCTGAAGCATTCCGTCGGCGGTCTTGAGCCCACTGATGACATCCCTCATGTTCGTCGGGCGGAGACCTCCAACGGGAACCTTCGTGTGCTGCGCCGTGTAGAGCCACTCTACATGCTCCCCCTGGGCGTCATACAGTTCAGTGTACCGCAATGCCGCTGACGAGACAGCGAGCAGGTTCTCGGCAACCGCGACGCTGCGCCGCAGGACTTCTTCCTCTCCGTTCTTGCCGAAGGGGTAAGTCTCGCCGCGAATGATACCGTCCGATCCCTCGCGCACGTCATCCCACAAGATACCATCCGGCGCCCCTGTCTCACGCCATCGCAGGACATCGGCGGCCCCTACACTGTACCCGTAGGAAACGAGCCACTCAGAGATGCGGACGCACTCCTCCTCGCGAGTGGTGCTGTCGTCGCTGCTAGCGAAGAGTCCGTTCGCGTAGATTAGCCGGGATTTCCTGATAACGTCGTCATGCACGGGCTCGATGGCTTTTGCCATTGGCCCGCGCTCAGTCTTGTCCTGTTCAGGAGCGTCGGCCTGCGCCATTTTGTTATCGGTCATCCTGCGGGACCTCCCCGTCTTCTCCGAGTTCGTCCAGCAGTTTCCGGCAGACCATTCGTATCGCGGCAAGCGGGCTGTCATGTCCCGCCTCGACCTTCGCCCAGTCTTTTGAAGTATAGACCAACCATCGCCCCGGCTCAAGCGGGAAGATCACGAGGCGCAGGCGGAACGCCATCGTGCAAATCGCCTCGATGGGCTGCTCCTGCTGCTCGATCCATGTGAACCAGTCTTCGGTCAGGCCGAGGTCGCGCAATGTCATCTCACACTCACCCCTTCTCGTTCGGCCAG
>CAYOCZ010000676.1:0-1643 GCA_964402475.1 uncultured bacterium
TTGTAGTTCACCGCGTAGATGTTGTTCGGGCGCATGCCCGCGCATCCCGTCAGCATGACTGCGAGGACCAGAACCAGGATCGTCAGAAGCATGTTCCACGGGCTTGCACGTCTCATTGATCGCTCTCCTTTGCTTGTGGGGTCAGGACCACGCCTTGGCGCGTGGGGTGAAATTGGCCACGTACCGGGCGATCCCGTCCGATACCTTGAGCTCGTCGATGCTCCATGCCCCGCCCCAGTAGCCGGCGTCGTTGGATGAATTGACGCGGAACGGGCTGGAAGAGTCGGCGCTCTTTGTGCAGTTGGTGGTAGATCCGACCTGGGTGCCGTTGATGAACAGCCTGCAATCGCTACTGCTGTCCCTGGTGAACGCGAAGTGCACCCATGCCCCGGTGGGGAGCGTGGGCGTCGAGGTAACATTGCCCTCGCCGTCGTGTCGGAACTGGAAGTCGAAGTGCCCGGTGTTGATGTTGATGCGCCAGCCGTCTGCGTCCGAGATGGCGCTCGATCCGCCGTGGCTCAACGCGCCGGGCATATTGGGCCAGGTGGTCGCGACCTTGCCCCAGAACTCAATCGTGAACGGCCCGGTGCCGGAATCGAGACTCGCGTGATCGGCAACCTGGAGGTAGCTCCCGTTGCCCGGGAACACGCAGCACTGCGCGAACTTCCCGTCGCTGTCCTCGATGGCCGCGGATCCGTTGAACGTGATGGTGTGCGCGTTCGCGCTCACGTCCTCGGCCTCGGTCGCCGCGTCCACGCCGTCGAGATGCGTCAGGAGTCCCACGTAGGCGTCAATGGTCGTCGCGAGGTCCCGGCGCCGGATCTGGTACTCGTAGCGCGGATCATTGGGGCAGGTACGCCAAGTATCCGAAGGCGTTGCCACCTTCGGAACCATGATGATCTGTCCCGGCATCGGGAGGACGAGTCCGGCCATTGTCACACCTCGATATCAGTAGTCGATTGAGAAGGCCACAATGTCGCAGACCTTGGCCGTGGTCATGGCGGCTGCCGCGGCAACCTGGAGCTTGTGACCGGCCGCGACGTGGAGCGCCAGGTCATCGGGCAGCCAAGGCATGTCCGTGGCGTTCAGGAGCGCCTGGGCGCCATCGTCCGTGACGGTCACCGTGCCGATCTTGCGCGCGTTGGTTCCGTCGTGGTAGTAGAGGGACAGGGCGATGTCGGTGTCATCGTCGCTGTGCACCGAAATCGCGGTCACCTTGGACCCGTCGGCGCCGGGGGTGAACAGATCGGTCAGGTCCGTGCCGTCTGAGATGGTCAGCCGGAGGGTGTCGTTGTTGAGGACATTCGGGAAGATTGGGTCTGTTCCTGCTGCCATTTACTTCACGCCTCCGTACAGTTGTGCCTTGATGAGCTTGTCGCGGCCCGTCTCTGCGGTACTGGATCCGGTACTCTTGGGCCGCTTGCCGTTCGGGTGATAGGCCATGGTCTCTTACGTGGCCTCCTGGATGTGGAGTGTTTCGAGCGCCCCGCCGCTGGCCTGGTAGGCGTAAACGTCCGCCACCGTGATGTGCTCCAGTTCCTCGATCACTCCGCCCGCGACCTCTCCGGCCGCCGCATCCTTGGCACGCAGGGGCATACCGTCGGTGGCCGCGGTCGGGGCGGCGGCGTTCGGGCGCACGAATG
>CAYOCZ010000677.1:0-1630 GCA_964402475.1 uncultured bacterium
TGTACCGGTTCTTGATCAGGCCTTCGCGGAGTTCGACGCCGAGCGCCGCGGAAAGTGAGCTGGCCGCGGGGCGGGCAGTGTCGGGAACCGGCACGATGACATGGGGCTTCACTCCCTGACGTGCGACTTCAGCCGCCAGGCGTTCCCCAAGACGCAGCCGGGCCTCGTAGACCCCGATGCCGTCGATCACGGAGTCGGGCCGGGCGATGTAGACGAACTCGAAGATGCAGGGTCGGGGGGTGCCGGGTTGAATCTGCTTCCGGTGTACCTTGCCCGCGAAGTCAACGAATATCGCTTCCCCCGCCTTCACGTCCGTGAACTTGTGGAATCCGAGCCGGTCAAAGGCAACGCTCTCTGAGGCGAATGCGAACTCGCGGCGCTCTTGTGCGAAGGTGAGCGGCCGGACGCCGAATGGGTCGCGGAACGCGAGCAAACCCCGTTTGTGAATGAGCGCGACGACCGAGTAGGCGCCGTGGACTCGGTCAAACACGCCGCGTACCGCCTTGAACACCGAGGCCGGTCTGAAACGGTTGAGGTCCGTGCAGTCCAGTTCCTCGGCAAGCACATTCAGTATCGACTCGACGTCGGAGAAGCTGGTAAGCTGGCGGAAGTCCTTGCGCATCAACTCGCGGCGCAGGTCGGTGTAGTTGGTGACGTTGCCGTTGTGGGCCATGGCGATGCCGAACGGGTGGTTGACGTAGAACGGCTGGGCGTCTTCGGGCGAGCCGGGACCGCAGGCCGGGTAGAGCACGTGGCCGATGCCGGCCGAGCCGGTCAGGCGTGAGAGGTTCTTCTTGTTGAAGACATACCCGACCGTTCCGTTACCCTTCTTCAGGTGGAACGTGCCGTCTGAGGTGAGAACCCCGGCCGAGTCCTGGCCCCGATGCTGGAGTGTAAGCAGGCCTTCAACAAGGTCTGTCCCGACTTCGTGTCGAGTCATCAAGCCGATTATGCCACACATGGCCGTATACTACCGGCGGGTGGAGGCGAAGTCAAAGCCCGGCGGCCGCGTGCGTTTCACGGCGGCGCGGGAGCTACTGGAGCCAGCGCCGGCGCTCGCGCTCCATCTGCGCGAGATGGCGCCGGGTCACGCCGGTCGGGTACTTGTCGTTGAAGCAGGCGGTGCAGAACGCCGGTACCACCGAATCGCCCCGCACCGCAGCGACCAGACCTTCGTACGTCTGGTAGACGAGCGCGTCGGCGCCGACGAACCTGCTAATCTGCTCGGCGGTCCGGTTTTTGGCCGCGAACTCGCCGCGCGTCATCATGTCGATGCCGTACACGCACGGGAACCGGAGCGGCGGGGCGGTGATGGCGAGGAAGACCTTGCGCGCGCCCGCGTCGCGTACCATCTGGACGATTTCGCGCGAGGTCGTGCCGCGGACTATCGAGTCGTCGACGAGCATCACATCCTTGCCCTGCACCTGCGAACGGACCGGGTTGAGTTTCTGGCGGACCGAGAGGGCGCGCCGCTCCTGGCCGTGCATGATGAAGGTGCGGGCGATGTACCGGTTCTTGATCAGGCCCTCGCGCAGGTCCGCGCCGAGGGTGGCCGCGAGCGAGCTGGCCGCGGGGCGGGCAGTGTCGGGAACCGGCACGATGACGTTGGGTTTGACGCCCTGGCGTGCGA
>CAYOCZ010000678.1:0-1610 GCA_964402475.1 uncultured bacterium
TCACTCCACTCAGCCCCAGTGGAGGCATGTAGTAGGCGACGACCAACAGTCTGCGCACGGTCAGAAACTACCCGTGATTGAGGTAGTGTCAACCATGGGCCTGAGTGCCGAGGTGGCGTTTCATCTGCGCGGTCACCTCTGCCGGCGCGAGCTCGATCGGCTCCAGTCCTTTGAGAAACTCGAGCAGGCCCCGGATGTCGAGCGTCAATAGATGGTCCTCGACCTGCAACTCCTCCGGCAGCGACCGGAAGAACGCGCCCGAGCCAAGGCTGTCCTCCAGCCGGAACAGGCTCCCGCTGACAACGTCCCGAACTACGGACAGGTCGGGAACCGGGAATGACTTCAACTTCGCCTCGGGCTTGCGGCCGGTAAGGACGAAGAGCTTGCCGTCCATGTCGCTCGTGTCCCGACCCTGCGCGCTGAGCGCCTCGGACAGAATGTAACCGTAGGTGGAGCCAAGCAGGTGCACGAGCAGCAACTGATTACCGTCCCGGAAGTAGGGGAACTGGTTTGGTGCGAGGTCAGGGAAAAGCCGCGCCTTCAGCACCGGCGCGAGCCGGTACGAGTACCCGCCGGTCCCGGTCCCCTCGAAAACCTTGGTATTGGACGAAACCGCGGCCAGCGGCCGCACCATTACCTTCTTCTCTTTCTCACGATGCTCGACCAGCTCCCAGGAACGCCCCGCCAGCACGAAGTGATGGAACACGAAGAAGACCGTGCCGATTTGCCTGCCGGTAGTGATGTCACACACATCGTAGTTTCCGAAGGTCTTGTCCTGGATGTTCGAGTGGATCTTGCCGATTTCGACCCGCTGCTCCGTTGCCGGACCATTGAAGTAGATTCCCGGCCGCTGCGCCACGACCTCGCCCGAGTCGATCATCTGCCGGAACGCCCGGTCAATCGGCGCATCGCCACCCGCCAAAGGCCGCAGGATGCGCCGCACCGACTCCCAGGTTGTACCGATACGTCGGCGCTGGAACAGATACGAGCAGACCTGCTGCGGTATCACCGACAGGGCGGGTGTATAGCTCTTCTCGTACAGCCGGCCTTCGCGCGCACACTCAAACATCGTCTCGAACAGGAACCTCTCCCAGGAATTCAGATAGAGCCCGAGCGCCTGCAGGTTGGACTGGCAGCGTCGGTTGCCTCGGCCTATCCGCTGCAGCAACGACGAGACATTGAACGGCGGCCGCACCAGCACCACGCCGTCAATGTCGCCGATGTCGATTCCCAGTTCGAGTGTGGACGTGCAGCAGAGGAGCCCGGTTTTCTCCCGGTTCATCGTCGCCTCAACGTCTTCTCGCGACTCGCGGGTAAGGCTGGCGTGATGCACCCAGACTCGATTCGTGAATGGCGGGCGGTTCAGGAGCTTCGCGTACTCCTCCGCGTGCGAGCGGGCGTTGAAGAAGCAGAGCACCTTTCGGCAGTCGCGCTTCCTCAGTTCCTCTACGACCCGCTCGGGCCAGCCGTCGCCCATCGGCATCAACTCCTCGTCGATTTCGCGGCGGCCCGGCACCATGACAACGGCCGGGTCGGGGAAGTAGCGCCGGCCGATGTCGAGGTCATCAATCGTGGCCGACAGGGCGTAGTATCGGATGTCGGCGTTGATC
>CAYOCZ010000679.1:0-1607 GCA_964402475.1 uncultured bacterium
CGCTCGCCTCCGCCATCTCTTCATCAAAGGTCAGGAACTTGAGCTGACGATACAGCAGACCGAGGGTCCCAATCACGACGAGTCCGAGTGCCGCCATCAGTACCAGGTTGCCGGCAGTCACCCCAAGGACGTTGCCGAACAAGTAGCCGTACACCCGCGCATCGTATCGTCTCATCAGACCGATGAACAGCACCCCCAGCGCCATCGCGAATGCGAAGAACACGCCGATAGCCGCGTCCATCCTCATCTGTGCCTTCCGGCTCGCGACTTGTATCAACCCGGCGGTGCCGAGACAGAAGAGCACCGCCGCGAAGAGCGGGTTGACCGCTAGAAGGAACCCCAGGGCTACGCCGCCGAAAGCCGCGTGCGCGAGGCCGGAACCGGCAAAGGCCATGCCGCGTAGTACAACGAAGACCCCGATGCAGGAGCAGGTCGTGCCGACGATTACGGAACTCAAGAGGGCCCGCTGCATGAACCCGTAGTGCAGGAACTCAAGCATGCCTGTCACCGACGATGACGTAGCGACGCCCGCCGTCTTCCGCGAATATCACGCGGCCGCCATACAGTGATTCCAGGGTCTCACGGCTCAGTACCTGCTCACAGCTGCCGAAAGCCCGCACGGTGCGGTTGATGTACAGCACCTTGTCCACGCAAGGCATGACTTCGTTCACGTCGTGCGTGACGTAGAGCGTGGTTAGCCCGCGCTCGGCGTGAAGTTGTCGCACGAGCTCGACAATCGTGGACCGTGTTGCCACGTCCACCGCTGACGTCGGCTCGTCCAGCAGCAGGATTCGCGGCTCCTGTACCAAGGCGCGCGCGATGAGCAGCCGCTGTTGCTGCCCGCCGGACAAGTGTCCCGCCGCGTGGTCGGCGGAGGCAAGCAGGCCGACCGCCACAAGCGCCGCCTCGACCCGCCTCCGGTCGTCAGCCGTCATCCGCCCGAAGGCACCCAGCATCGGGTACAACCCCATCACGACCGCGTCGCGTACGGTAATCGGGAACTGTGGGTCGAGAGCCCGACGCTGCGGTACGTATCCGATTTGCCTCCGGACGCCCGCGATCTCACGTCCGGTGGCACCCAGCACGGTCACACTCCCTGACGCAGGCCTGACCAGCCCGAGGACCGCACGCAGCAGCGTAGTCTTGCCCGAACCATTGGGTCCGATGATGCCGAGGAACTCGCCCGGTTTGAGCTCGAAGCTGACGTCCTCGATGCCCACCACTTGGTGGTAGGCGACTGTGACGTGGTCGAACCGGACCGAATCCTCAGTCGCGGAGGTCAAGGTCGGTCCCTGTATGCCAGTTAGAGTCCTTTGAGCAGCGCTGCGATTGTCCGGAGCGGAACGCCGGTGGCACCGGCCGGCGCGTAGTCCCAGTCTGCCTGGGTGAACGAAGGCCCGGCGATGTCGATGTGCACCCACGGCACGCCTTCGCCGACGAACTCCTTGAGGAAGAGCCCCGCCGTGATCGTACCGGCGACCCTGGGCTTGCCGGTGTGCTTCATGTCCGCGACTTTGCTCTTCAGGTGCGACTTGTACCGGTCCGGCAACGGTAGTTGCCAGAAGAACTCGCCTTGTTGCTTCCCGACCGAGATCAACCGGTTGATC
>CAYOCZ010000680.1:0-1585 GCA_964402475.1 uncultured bacterium
AAGCGACCATGAAGCCCACTCAAATCACCCACACGAAAGAGCGAAGAGCCCTTATTAAGAAGCTCCGGCTCAGGGGGCAGGTGTACATATTCTCAGTGGCGTGTGACACGAATGCCGACAAGGTCTATGTCTCGTGTCAGTGGAGCGGGGATGCGATAGTCGTGATAGACGGTGTCACTGACACCTTCGCCGCGAGGATACCGGGACCCAACGGAGGCGTTCTGCTGGCAAGCTCGAAGCGGGGCCGCATGTACTCCACCGACCGCTACGGTCCGGAGTTGGTAGTATTCGATACGAGCCACGACAGCCTGCTCCGCACCATCATGATCGGCGGGACGGCCCGTGCGATGTGCTACGACTCGATCGATGATAAGGTCTACTATGTCACGTACTCCGTCCTGGGCGAGGCCGGCGCAATTGACGCCGCTACCAATCAACTGGTGGGGCACGTCCAGGTGGGGGGGAACTCGCAGTCCATCATCTGGCATGCTCCGACCAACCGGGTATACTGCGGCGGCCTCAACCTGACGGTAATCGATCCAACGGCTGATACGGTGACAAAGGTCTTCCCGGGGATGTATGGCCTGCTCTGCAGCGCTCCGGGCGTGAACAAGGTCTACGCGTATGCTTATGCAGACGACGAGCTGGCCGTCATTGACTGCCGGAATGATTCGGTCACGAAGACAATCCCAATACCGACCTATGATGCGTGGTCGATGTGCTACGTGGCATATAACAAGCTGTATGTCGGTGGCGTTGGTGCCGTCAGTATTGTCGACTGCGTTGCGGATACGCTCATCCGGTCATACCCATTCGAGCTCTCACGATGCGTAAGTGGTCGGGGTGGTAAGCGAGTCTACTGCTGGCGGCCGAGTACGCTCTGCACGTTCGACCCGGCGGGTGACACAATAGTCGCTGATGTACCATGGGGCGCGGCGGGAGGCTGGGATCTGCTGTACGCCCCAAGCGTGAACAAGGTGTACTGCGCATGTCCGGCGGGCGGCGAGGAGTGTGTCTTTGTCGCGGACGGCACCACTGACTCGGTCATTGCCATCGTTCCGCTGCACTGGCCGGTGGCACTTGGCTACGATAGCCCAAGCGGCCTGGTCTATTGCGGCCAAGCCCAGGACAGCGCGGTCACGCTGATTGATAGTCGCACCGATACCGTAGTCGGGACTTTGAATACGGGCTTCTACGCCCGTGAGTTTCTCACGGTGCCTGCGCACAGTCGGGTTTACGTGGGGGGCGATGGCAATTCGTTCATCCCGGTGATTCGGACTGACCCACCCGGGGTGGAGGAGGCATCTCTGTCTCTCACGCCGAAGAGGTCAGTGGGACCCACGATAGTGTCGAGAAGCTCACCTCTGGTTGTTCACCAACCATCCATCCTGCTGGATGCCGTCGGGCGGAAGGTGCTGGACCTGAAGCCGGGGCAGCGCGGCCTGATTGGCTGCCGGGCAGGCGTCTACTTCCTCCGGAACCACGCAGATAAGAAAACCGTGAAGATTCTCTTGGTGGATTGATGCAAGTCTCGCAGGTTCTGTCTGGGAGGTGTCGGATGGGCTAGTTCTGGTCCTGCGGCTGC
>CAYOCZ010000681.1:0-1580 GCA_964402475.1 uncultured bacterium
CCAAACAGCAGTCGCAGCGGTTTGCACTGCGGGGGAACCACGCCGACATGATCAAGCGTTACAACCGGATCAGTCTTGTGGTCGGTGCGGCAGAGATATAACCGAAAGTTGTGGATGGACAAGAATTGAGCGTATCCTTCTGATGTCAATTCAGATGGGCCCTCGAGGGAGGGCTCAAAGGAGGATACGCTCATGGAACAGGTTAACGGTTCGGACGAGGAAAGGCGAATTGCCGAAGCATCCCGGTCCGCGCTGGACGAGACGTTGCGGAACGGGGCGCGGCGGATGCTGATGGCGGCGCTGGAAGCGGAGGTTGCCGAGTACGTGGGACGGCACACCGAAGCGGTCGATGAAGCGGGCCATCGCCTGGTGGTGCGCAACGGTCGCCAGGCCGGCCGGAGCCTCCAGACGGGGATAGGCCCCATCGAGATCGAACAGCCGCGCGTCCACGACCGCCGCGATGGCGAACGCTTCAACAGCCGCATCCTTCCGCGCTACCTGCGCCGGTCGCCGAACGTCGAGGCCCTCATTCCCTGGCTGTATCTGAAGGGCGTCTCGACCAACGACTTCCCGGAGGCGCTCAAATCGATCCTGGGTGAAGGCGCGGCGGGGTTGTCGCCCAGCACGATCGTACGGCTGAAGACGGCGTGGGAGGCCGAATACCGCGAATGGAACGACCGCGACCTGAGCGACCGGCGCTACGTGTATCTCTGGGCCGACGGCATCTATTTCAACGTGCGTCTGACCGACGACCGTCCGTGCCTGCTGGTCATCGTGGGAACGCTCGAAGACGGCCGGAAGGAACTCGTGGCCGTCCACGACGGCGAGCGCGAGAGCAAGCTTTCGTGGACGGAGGCCCTGCGCGACCTGAAGCGGCGCGGCCTGAAGGACCCGCCGAAATTAGCCGTCGGCGATGGCGCGTTGGGCTTCTGGGCGGCTCTCCCCGAGGTCTTCCCCGAAACGCGCGAGCAGCGATGCTGGGTCCACAAGACAGCGAACGTCCTGGACAAGATGCCCAAGAAGGTTCAGCCGAGCGCGAAGAAGCTGCTCCACGAGATGTACCTGGCCGCCACCAAGGCCGACGCCCTGGCCGCCTTCGGTGAATTCGTCGAGCGGTACCAAGCGAAGTATCCGAAGGCGGTGAAATGTCTGGCGAAGGACAAGGAGGTTCTTTTCACCTTCTACGATTTCCCGGCCGAGCACTGGCAACACATTCGCAGCACCAACCCCATCGAATCGACCTTCGCCACGGTGCGGCATCGGCATCGCCAGACCAAGGGCTGCGGCAGCCGCGCGGCCACGCTGGCCATGGTGTTCAAGCTCGCCCGCGAGGCGGAGAAGCGCTGGCGAAGGATCGACAGCTACCAACTCATCGTGAAGCTGCTGGCGGGCGTCAAGTTCGAGGACGGCATCGAGGCCAAGGCGGCCTGAAAGGCGGCTCAGAAGGATGCAAACTCAATCACCCCATCCACAACATTTGACAGTAGCTCTCACGAACTCCGACAAGCGCACTCCGCAGTGCAAAGAGATCAGCATCCACCGCTTGGGGTTCTTGCAGTGGACGGAGCAGACGCATCCGC
>CAYOCZ010000682.1:0-1579 GCA_964402475.1 uncultured bacterium
GACGAGATTCATACGCGATCGTCCTCTTCGCGGACAAATGACGAGTCATATCCGGCGAGGATGTAGTGCGTCAGCCGAAGTGGCACAGATGTCAAGATAGGTGAGGGTCTCCTCTGGAGGGTGCTATGATGCATCGAGCAAGGAGGAGGACCGATGAGTCAGAGGCGACGGAGGTGGTCGGCCGAGGACAAGCTTCGGATCGTGTTGGCGGGGATGTCGGGCGACATCGAGGTGTCGGAGTTGTGTCGTCGCGAGGGCATCAACCCGACGCAGTACTACGGCTGGAAGAAGCAGTTGCTGGGTTCGGCGGGAAGGGTTTTTACCCACGCATCGGAGAAGCCGACGGCCAAGCAGCGTCGTATGGAAACGGAGCTGACGCGGGCGAAGGATGTGATCGCGGAGATCACCGCGGAGAATCTCGACCTAAAAAAGGGGCTCTCGGCTTAGAGGATTACGGCCAGATTCCGCCGGAGCTTCAGCAGGCGGTTTCGGACGAAGTCGAGCGAACCAAGGCGCGCAGCGCGTGGCCCGTTCGCCGGACGCTGACGGCCCTGGGCGTATCGGTGAGCAGCTATTACCGCTGGCGGCGCGAGAAGACGTGGGCCAGGCAGGTGCGCGCCCGGCCGCCGCGCTCGTTTCAGCCCTACGAGGCCCTGCCCGAGGAGCGGGCCGCGGTGAAGAGCTACGCGTTGAAGCACCCCGGCATCCGCCACCGCGAGCTGGCGTGGAAGATGGTGGACGCGGACGTGGCGTATCTGAGCCCATCGACGGTGTACCGGATTCTGCGCGACGAGGAGCTGGTTTGTCCCTGGCGCCGACGGAAGAAACGGCGCCGGGAAGAAGAGGAAAAGGCGGGCCGACCGGACGACATCTGGGCCACGGACTTGAAGTACGTGTCGGTGGGAGATCGCAACTACTATCTGATCAGCTTTCTGGACGAGTACAGCCGGCACGTCGTGCATCATGAACTACTGCGCAGCATGGACGGCCACACGGTGAGCCTGGCGGCCCAGGCGGCGCTGGAGACATTGCCGAGAGATGCCGAAGGCCGGGTGCGGGTAACGCCCATCATCCGGTCGGACAACGGCAGCTGCTACATCAGCCGAGAGTTCGGCGGCGTCCTGGACGAGCACGGCCTGTCCCATCGCCGGATCACGCCGCACTGCCCCGAGGAGAACGGCCTCATCGAACGAGCGCACCGAACCTTTGGCGAGGCGCTTGACGGCGAGGATCTGACCGGCTTCGTCCAGGCCGAGAAGGCCATCGACAAGATGATCCGGTGGTACAACGAAGAGCGGCTGCACAGCGCGCTGGGCTTCCTGCGGCCCGTGGACTACTACCGCGGCGACCCGCAGATCCTTCGCGAAGAACGGCGGCGGAAACTGGCCCAGGCCCGCCACTGCCGCAAGGAAACAAACCTGCGAATCAGGCAGCACACGCTGCCACTTGACAATCAGGAGATCGTTGCTTAACTTGAGACCAGTTTGTGCCAGAGTGGTTGAAACAAATCAATTGTAATCACGGCACTCATTACCGCTTTCCTCTCTCTTGCCGTCGGCATTCTGCTTTATCACTACAC
>CAYOCZ010000683.1:0-1572 GCA_964402475.1 uncultured bacterium
CACCAATTATCTTGTATCGATCATAGACCAGACTGAACCCCGTGAACGGGTACCTTGCTTGCTGGATTGGCTGCAAGAGGCAGCCGGGGTGAATGTACCCAAACACTGCTTCGTCAGGATGTTCCGATAGGCGACTCCTTTGGACGTGGGATGCTCGGCGTATTGGCGAGGTCGTGGCAGAGCTGTCGGCGATGGCCTTGACCCGGGAGCGGGCACCTCCGCGAGCAGTTGCCGTGATCGATGGGCATCCACCAAGGGCGCAGGCGCGCGTGCGGGAGAGCCAGGGCGAGGTCCGGGACGATGCTCCGGGACGGGGTCCGCGCTGCTCCGCTCCCCGACAACTGCGACCAGTTCCACCACCATCGACTCCAGTTTGCGGGCTTGGGTCTGCAGCTCCTGGGCGGCGCTGGCGGCCTCCTCGGCATTGGCGGCATTGGATTGGGTGATGCTGTCAATCTGCTGGACCGCCTCCTTGACCTCCTCGATCCCGCGGGCCTGCTCCTTGTTGCCGGTGCTCACCTCGCTGATAAGCGTGCCCACCTGCTCGACCGCACCGTCGACCTCCGTGAGCACCTCGGTGGCCTCCTCGGCGGCCGACACGCCGTGGGTGGCGTTCGTCTGGGATTCCTCGATCAGGCCGGCGGTGGTGCGGGCGGCTTCGGCGCAACGCTGGGCGAGACTCCGCACTTCCTGGGCCACGACCGCGAATCCCTTGCCGGCTTCGCCCGCCCGCGCGGCTTCCACCGCCGCGTTGAGCGCAAGGAGGTTCGTCTGGAACGCAATCTCGTCAATCGTCTTGACGATCTTGGCGGTCTCGTCGGCGGAGTTCTTGATCCGGTTGATGGTCTCGGCCAGGCGTTCCATCGCCTGTTTCCCCTTGTCCGTGGTGGCCCGGGCCCCGGTGGCCATGGCGTCGGCCTGTCCGGCATTGTCGGCGTTCTGCCGAGTCATCCTGGACATCTGTTGGAGCGCCGCCATGACATCTTCGAGGCTCGCGGCCTGTTCGTTCGCGCCCCTGGCGGTCTCCTGTCCCGAACTGGTTACCTGTCCCGAGGCGGAGGTGACGTTGCGCGACCCGCCGGTGAGCCCGTCGATGACGCGGTTGATCGGGGCCACAAAGGTGCGTTTGATCACGACATAGATGATCGACACGGCTACCAAGCCGATGATGAAGAAGACGGTGAGTGTGCGGCGGCCCCGGCGCGAACGCACAATCGTGCCACTCACCTGGGATCTGAGCAAATCCGCGCTGTTCTTGCTGAGGTCTGTAAGGGCGGTCTGGATCTGTTCCCGTTGCTCGGCCAGTTCCCCGCCGGCCACAGTGAGCGCATCGGTCATCTCGCCTGCAACCATGGCGCCGTAGACGCGTTTACCCTCGGTGAGATACGCTTCCATAGCGCTGTGTAGTGCTTGTGCATCTTCGGTCACTGTGCCCAGACCATCCAGTTCGGCCAGGTGCAGCAGAGCGGTCTGGACCGTCTCCGCAAGCTCTGCGGCTTTGGTCAGGAGATCGACTTCTCCCATCAAGGCTGCATCCTCGTAGAGCTTCGCCACCTGCCCGAATGCGTTGTT
>CAYOCZ010000684.1:0-1566 GCA_964402475.1 uncultured bacterium
CATTCTACCAGAACGGAATCTATAAGTCAAGCTATTTATGAGACAGACCACTAGGGGTCGAGTGGCGGAGCGGGACTAGAGAAGGTCGGTCAGTTCTTCTTTGGTGATGCCGGCCTGACGCAGTATCTCGTGGAAGGTTCCCTTGGGCAGAGTGCCTTTGTGGAACGGCACGACCGCGCGTCTCCTCGTTTCAGCGTGCAGGTAGATCCGGTGGCTGCCTTTCGACCGGTCAAGGACAAATCCCCTCCGTACGAGAATCCGGACAAGTTCCTCGGGTGTTAGTGCCGGGAGCTTAGGCACCGTCGTGGACGGTCAGTGTGTATTCGAGGGTGCTTTCTTCGGTCGGGATATCCTCGCCGTGAGCGCGCAGGCTTTCGAGGTGAAGTTCGACCGCCTCTTTTGCCATTGCCCGTGCTTCTTCGAGCGTCGCACCATAGGTGACGCATCCCGGAAGCGAGGGAACCGTGACCGTGTAGCCGCCTTCGGGTTCTTTGCGCAGCAGAATCCGGTAGTTGAGCACCTTCATTGGTAGATTATCCGCCGCCGCCGGTCGCGTGTCAACGATTCGCTCGATCGGTGAAGGGCGGCTTGCCCGCTAGGAGTAGATGTCGCGCCGGTGACGCGGTGGAGAGCTGCCCGGTGACTCTCGCAACCACAATGTCGTCGTCGCCGGTATCCAGAAGAACTAGCGCCGGGCGTCGCTTCGACCCGGCTGTGTCAGTGAAGGGGAACTGCAGCAGGACGATGTCGCCGGCTGCGTATGCGGCCATTCCTCAGGGCTTGTCGCACACCGCGTCGGCCGCTGCCAGTTGCGGCTACTTCATCCTTCTCGCTAGTAGCCTCCCAGGCTCGGTTCCTCCTCGCTTTGCGGCGCGGTCCCGCCGACGGTCAGCCCAACTGTCAGCTGTCCGTCAGTGGCGGTATGCGCGCCGTACGGAAGCATGTATGACCCTTCCAGGCGCACGTTGTCCGACCCGAAGCTGTGATCGACAAGGAGGACCGGGCCGGCTGCGAACTCGCTGGCGCGGCCGCCGCCTGAGAAGTGCGTACTGCCGGTTTGCGCGCTGTTGCCCGCGAGCAGAGATACCTGCCACCAGAGGGGAAAACCCACTCCTACACTAGAGAAGCCGAGCATGTACGCGCTCGGCCGGACGATGAAGCAAGCATTCCCAGTCTGGTAGCCGATACCCAGCACCGGGCCGAGCATTGCTCCGAATCCTCCGCCGCTTCCCATGACCACGGAGGTCAATCCGATGTCTGCGGCCAGGGGCGTCCGGAGAAGTCCGCTGCGTACTCCGGGCGTCAGGTACCCGGCACTGCCGCTCCCTCGTGCCCAATACATCCGGTGATAGCCGATGCTCCCTTCAGCCTTGCCCGCCGGCGGAGTCCACGCCGGCAGGCCGTCGTGGTACGCGCCCACGCAGCCGCCGATTGCCAGCAGCGCGGCGCACGCAAAGAGCAGCAGCGACCGGACGGCTCCGCGAACACACTGCATGCACACCTCCCAATACGATGACATCGAACACCCGATGACGGCTCAGGGCCGCCACCATCTCCGCCAGCATT
>CAYOCZ010000685.1:0-1566 GCA_964402475.1 uncultured bacterium
TGAGGTATCCGGGTTGTAGGACGCGCTCGTATTGGCAAGAATGAACTCGCCGATGGCCTCTGACCCCAAGTTCGTGAGCCGCATAGTGTCGGCAATGACGTCCAGCGAATCGTTGTCCACGTCGACATCGCCGAGCTTCCTGACGAAAACGTAGCAGCTCTCGTAGACCTGCAGGCCCGCCGTGTCCCTGCCGCTGATGAGGATCGAGCCCGAGTAGTCACCGTCCTTGAGGCCCGGCGGCATGTACGCTGCCAAGGTACAGACTAGAGTCTGGCCCTGCCCCAGCGACGCGGGCAGGTTCGGGATGAGGATACTGTCGATAGTCCCGCCCGGGCCGGTAAGCGACCCCGTGAAGCTCAGAGAGTCCACCGGGGACACGCTTGGACCATCAATGGAGTCCGGATTGTAGGATGTGCTGGTGTTGGCTAGGACGAACTCGCCGAGTGCGCACTCAAGGGAATCCCCGGAGCCCGTCGCCCATCTACGCAGCCGCAACGTGTCGGCAACGACGTCGAGCGAGTCGTTGTCCACATCTAGGTCACCAAGCTGGTAGAACTGGAATATGCGCAACCCGAAGGCACAGTGATAGAGATAGTCTCCGTCGGCAACGACAGCCCAGCCAAAAGTCCCACCGTAGTACCCCACCTCGACCGGATGCATCGGGTCTGCAATCGCGATAGCCTGAAGCCCGGGGCTGGTTGCGTTCGCACAGAAGGCATAGCCGTGGGTCAATGCCAATGCCGTGGGAGACACGACGACCGAATCGAGGCGGCCGACTTCGGTCGGCTTCGTCGGGTCGACAACGGAGATGACTCGGAAACTGCGGTCGCCCGCGACGTAGGCATAGCCATCGCTCACCCTCAAGGCTCTGACTGAGCCCAGTTCGCAGCACCCTACCTCAACCGGGTTTGTCGGGTCAGCGATTGAGATGACACGCAAGCCACCCGCGCCACCGGCGACATAGGCATAATCTCCGTCGACTTTCACCTCATACCAGACATGCCAGCCCCCTGGGGACCGACAGTGCCCGACCTCAGCCGGGTGTGCCGGGTCAGCTACTGAGACTATGCTCAGACCTGAGGAGTCGATCACATAGGCGTAGTCCCCGCTGACCGCGACGGCGTAGGCCGTACGCGTGCTGCAGCGTCCGACATCAAACGGTTGCGTCGGGTCGGAAATCGATATGACCCGCAACCCGGCGACGTCGTCCGCGAAGTAGGCATACTCCCCGCTCGCTGCCACGGCGCGTGGTATGCCCAACGTGGAACAAAACCCAACTTCAACGGGATGCACGGGGTCAGCTACCGAAATGACGTGCAGACCTGCAACCGGTACGCCCCCAGCCACATAGGCATGCTTCCCTGTCACGGCCACGCCGTTTGTCTGTCCGGCGCTCCAGCTGCCGACGAGGCGGAAGTAGAGCGAATCCTGAGCCGGCGCGACGCCGAGCAGCGAAACGCACAAGCAGAATGTCAGCATAGGCGTCCTCATGGCTACCTCCTGTGGAAAGACACAAGCCCAAGCGCTAGAAAAACGGAGGATTCCATCGCGTCCTCGCGAGATAGT
>CAYOCZ010000686.1:0-1562 GCA_964402475.1 uncultured bacterium
GCTTCCGGGAATCCCGCGCCGGACTGATCAACCTGAGAGAAGTGAAGGACCAGCCGGAGTCTGGGAAATCCGGGGACGCCGTGCCCGAATGCCGGCGACGCTAACCGGAGCTATGACGGCACGGCGCAGCAGGTCGGCCTTGTCGAAGGAAGTCCGAGCCATCTGTGCAGCCTTTGCGAAAGGCCTCAGGACCATTTTGGGAGCCGATTTGCACGGCGCATACGTCTACGGTGCCGTGGCGTTTCCCGACCGTTTGCCCACGCATGATATCGACTTCCACGTCATCCTGAACGAGCCACTGACAAAGGCCGAGCGCTCCGCCCTGGAGGAGCTCCACGAGTCGCTCTCACGGCGCTTTCCGCCGCTTGGCGGAGAACTCGACGGCTACTACGTGCTCCTGAGAGATGCCCGCAGAGGAAAGCCCCCCAGGAGCCAGATGTGGCAGAGGGCAACGGATGATTCGTGGGCTTTGCACTGTGAACACGTCAGAGCCGGGCGGCGCATCGTGCTTCACGTGCCTGACCCCAAAAGGGTCTATCCTCAGCCTTCCTGGCGACAAGTCGACAGGGCGCTAAGGGGTGAGCTCCGTTACGTCGAGAGGCATCTGCGGGACTATCCGGACTACTGCATTCTCAACCTGTGTCGCCTGGTGTACAGCTGCGAAACGGGAGAGGTCGCTGTCTCAAAAGCTGCGGCGTCGGTTTGGGCCTGTGATGCTCTGCCTGATTGGCGACGCCCAATCAGAGCTGCGCGGAGGTCGTATGCAGGTCGGTCGACTCCGCCGGAGCGGGAGTTCATGCTTGCCGAAGTGAAGAGCCTGTTCGAATCTGCGCGCGCGCGCATCGAGGCCGCTAGAAAGCGAACTCGCAGAGGGAACCCGAAGGCACGAGTGACGCGGTGCGCTTCCCGCGTTTCCGGTGACGCGAACCGAGACCATCCCATTGGTCCCGCGCGCCCGCGCGTTTGACACAACCGGCCTTTGCGGGAGAATATAGGCGAAAACAGGAGCGTGCCGATGCCGAATTCAGATTTCACCAAAATAGTCTCGATAATGAAGGCAAGCAGCCTCCATGCCTACCTGGCCACCGTGGAGGGCGACGAGCCGCGTGTCCGGCCGGTCACGCCGATTGTCGAGGACGACATGTCCATCTGGGTGGCCACCTTCGCCACCTCGCGCAAGGTCAAGCAGCTGGCGCAGAACCCGAACATCAGCCTCGCGTTTGTCGAGCATCCGGACGGCAACAAGGCAGCAGTCGTTCTGGGCCGCGCGGTCAGCGAGACCAGCCCGGAGCAGCGCCGCCGGGTCTGGAAGCTCGCCCCATACGATCTGGCCGGGTATTTCCCCGGCGGACCCGACTCCGGAGAATACTGCCTGCTCCGTATCGTACCGCGGCAGGTCGAGTGGCGCGAGGACTGGGAGTCCGGCAACAAGGTGTTCGTCCCTGGCCCGTGAATGGAATCGGGCCAGCGCCGACGTGCCGGACGGCAAGCCCGCCCGCAAGTCACGGAATCCAGCAACGGAGTCCGAGCCGCGTCCGGCCTGGCGGAACATGGTAATACGC
>CAYOCZ010000687.1:0-1562 GCA_964402475.1 uncultured bacterium
CGGCCGGTAGGGTTGGGCCCGAGGCGCGCCGGAGCCAGGCGAAGGCGGCTCCGGCTCGACCGCATCCAACCGGGACTTGCGAAGTTGACCGAACACGGCCGGCCTGGAAGGCCAGCCCTACCATCTGATTACGGACGACAGGTGCCTGACTACTTGTCTCTTCGCTGGCACAGCGCAAAAAGCCTCGCTTCCTCAGTTCCGCACCGCGCTCGTCCCGAAGGGCGACGCGGTGCAGGCAAACGTGTTGTGTTTGGGGTTGCCGAAGGCCGCAAGAACGGATGGCGAGATTGCCCGCAGCGCAAGGAACGCCGGTCGCCGCAATACTCTTGTATGCGGCGCCCGGCAGTGACGCCACGATGTGGGTGAGCTCGACGTTCGTTCTTGCGCCCCAAACACAACACCAGGCTTCGCTGGAGCTACGCCGGGCACGCCAGGCTGCGCCAGCGCTACGCTGTGGCGCGCCCGGCCAGGGAAACCCTTCACTGCGGCAAAAGCTCGCATTCCAGCCCGCTTGATCTCTTGTTCCGCCCGAAGTATAGTCCCCGCTGCACCGTGAGACAGTCGCCGGAATGGGGAGGCATAGTGCATGAGTGTTGTCGTGGTCACAGGATCGGGCGGATTGGTCGGCGCGGAAGCGGCGCGCTTCTATCTTGAGCAGGGCGCGACCGTCGCGGGCATCGACAACGACATGCGCGCAGAGTTCTTCGGGAAGGAAGCCTCCACGCACTGGCAGGTGGAACGGCTTCTTTCGGGGTTCAAAACCTACGAGCATCACGAGGTGGATATCCGGGACGCCACGGCCGTTGGATTGGCTTTTGAGCGGTACGGATCTGACATCGACCTGGTGATCCACACGGCGGCACAACCATCCCACGACTGGGCCGCGTTGGACCCGGTGAAGGACTTCACCGTGAACGCCAACGGGACCTCCGTTCTGCTGGAGGCGACACGCCGGCATTGTCCCGATGCCACGTTCATCTTCACGTCCACGAACAAGGTGTACGGCGACACGCCCAACCGCCTGCCGCTGGTGGAGCAGGATATGCGCTGGGAACTGGACCCATCCCATCCGTACGCGGAGCACGGGATTGATGAGACCCTGTTTTTCGACCAAACGAAGCACAGCCTGTTCGGGGCCTCCAAGGTCGCCGCGGACGTGCTCGTGCAGGAGTACGGCCGCTACTTCGGCATGAAGACAGGCACCTTTCGCGGCGGATGCCTGACCGGACCCGGGCATTCGGGGGCCGAGCTGCACGGGTTCCTGTCGTACCTCATGAAATGCGCGGAATCCGGCCGCGAGTACAGGATCTTCGGCTACAAGGGCAAGCAGGTCCGCGACAACATCCACAGCTGCGACGTCATCGCCGCCTTCGACGCGTTCCACCAGGCGCCCCGTCCGGGCGAGGTGTACAACATGGGCGGCAGCCGGTTCAGCAATTGCTCCATGAAGGAAGCCATCGCGATGTGCGAGGAGCTTGCCGGTCGCGAGATGAACATCACGTACGTGGATGACAACCGGACCGGTGACAACAGCTGGTGGGTCGGGTGCGTAGAGAAGTTCA
>CAYOCZ010000688.1:0-1547 GCA_964402475.1 uncultured bacterium
GCGCCTACTCGGGCGCTGCGGGTCCCCGGCGATATCCCGGCCGGATACCAACCACCGCCTCCGTCCGCACCGACCATGGGCGAGCCGCCGCAGCTCGTTGAGATGACGGACCGTGAATCGCCGGTGGAACCGAAGCCGCTCTGGGGGGCGGATGTCACCGTCTACGGCGGCAGCGTTAGAAGCCCGTCCCCGCATGGATCCGAGCGGATGATCGCATACGACCAGACCAAGGCCGGCATACTGTTCGCGGCCTTTGTCGTTCCCAACGGCGACACCGCCCACATCTACCGCTCGACCGACGGCGGCAACACCTGGACCTTGTGGAACGGCATTATCCATGCCGGCCGCATCTGGAGCTCGCTCGAGCTTGTCGTTGCCGAAGGTGATTCGAGCTTCGTGTTCTTCTTCGCCAAGAGCTCAGCCGGTAACGGCGACATCCACGTGGGCCGGTGGAATCTGGCCGGCACCACTGCCGACATCTTTCAGGTGAAGGTCGACTCGGATACGGTTGCCAACTTCGCCGCGACGCGGGATATCGAGAATCCGTACTACCTCTACGTCACCTACGAGACCCGGGACGGCGCGTACAACATCTATGGGAAACGCTCCACGGACTACGGCAAGACCTGGCCCGATGTCGATGCGACGATTGTCAACACCCAGACGCCGCCCAAGCCGGATATTTGCTACGGCAACGGCGGCCACGTGTACATCGTCTGCCGCGACTGGAGGCTGTCGAGCGTAGACTCGGTGTCCTTCCGCCTGAAGCACAGCACGAACCGCGGCGCGACGTGGCTGGGTTCAATCCAGATCGGCACCCCAGTAGTGCCGGTGTACGACCCGGTCGTCGGCGCCAAACACGGTTCATCCGGCACCGTCTGGCTCGTCCACATGCGCGACCTCGAGGCTCACAACGGCATGGGCCTGGGCGTCGGCCACTACTACAGCACCGACAACGGCGTGGATTGGACATACGGCGGCGACGCCGGCATCGGCGGGGGTGACACCGACAACAACGAGAAGATGCCGAGCATCGCCTGCCATTGGAGTACCGGCAGTCCCACGGTATGCTACGCGGTCGTGCCGTCCGAATCGCTGATGTTCACCTGGGCCTCGGGCGACAACAACTGGACCACCCCGGAGAAGGTGAACGACTACCGCCACACCGGCAACTTCGCTCCCCAGGCCGGCTGGAAGAACATCGGCGGTTCGTCCTACTCGTCCGTGCTCTATGCCAGCTCCGGACCAGACAGCCTCTTCTTCGACGCGTGGAGCATGACCGGCATGGAGGAAGAGCACCCGGTCGCAGAGAAACCGGCCGCTCTTGCCGTCCGGCCCAGCCCGGCGTTTGACCGAGCGGTCATCAGTTACAGCCTGCCCTTCGCGGGCCCGGCCCGCGTGTCGGTCTTGGACGTTGTCGGTCGTGAAGTCGCGGTTCTCGCGCGGGGTACGTTCGCTGCCGGGGCGCACAGCACCGCCTGGAACTGCGAGAAAGTGCTGGCCGGCGTCTACCTCATTCGGGTCGATACCAAGACCTGCTCGCAGAC
>CAYOCZ010000689.1:0-1545 GCA_964402475.1 uncultured bacterium
GTCCGCTCGACGAAGCCGAGCTTGCCGAGGTCCAGCGCGCCAGCGAACAGGCCTTCGCTTGCCGGTTTGACCCGCAGGCGGACCGGGTCGAGGTAGGCGCGGGCCGTGGCCCGGCTCTTCTCGTCCGTTTCCTTCATCGTCAGGCAGACGACGAACGCCGCGAACGGTTTCGAGTTGAGGTCGGCCTTGTTCTCGTCGAGGAACTTGAGCGCTTCGGGCTTGAGCTTGCCGGCGCGGACCGAGCTGCCGAGCACGACCGCGTCGTAGGGCGCGGTGTCCCCGATCTTCTTAGCCTCTATCGCCTGGGCCGCAAAGCCGTTCCGATTCAGGACCTCGGCCACGCGTTCGGCAATGCCGGCGGTGGAGCCGGCCCGCGTGGCATACGCAACGAGTACCTTCCGTGTTGTGTCAGTCATTGTCACCTTTCGGGCTGAATGTTATTGCCGGGAGGCGCGTTGTCAATCAGCGATGACCGGTTTGTTCACGCAAGAGCAGGCGGCCGGCTTGCGCCGGCCGCCGCAGCTTGTGGTATCCGTTCCGCTAGCGGTAATCGTCTACGAGGTCGTCCGCATAGCCCGCAACCGACGCGGCGAGGTCGTCGACTTCGTTGAGGCCGGCGTCAACCATCTGGGCGGTGATGAACTTGTGGCCCGGATACCAGATGTAGGAGACCGAAATCGATGAACCGTAGCCCGGGTCATCCGGGTCCTGTTCCATCGAGATGATGTAGAGTTCAAGCCGGGCGTTGTCCTGCGAGTAGACGACCCGGAGTCCTTCTTCGCGAAGGCGTTCGCGGACCGAGTTGGCGAACATCGAGCCGACATTGTCGTCTCCGGTATAGCGGACGTAGACTCCGACCCGGTTATGGGGAATCCGGATGATGTGAGGATAGCGGGTGGGCGGGTAGTAAATGCGCGGGCCGAGATAGAACAGGAAACGCCACGAGCCGTGGAAGTGCCGGTATCGCCACTTTTCGCGCCGGCCATGCCAGCCACGGCCGCCGGGGAAGTGCCTGGGGCGGCGGTCGAAGTGGCCGTGACCGCGTCCGCCTCGGTAGCGACCACCACTGCCGCCGCCGCGCGGTCGGCTGGGCTCGCCGATGCTCTGCGGGATGTTGTACACGCCGGCGTCGCCCGACCTGCGGTTGCCGGCTCCCTTTGATTCCGTTCGGACAACGGGGGTCGGATCGGCAACAACCCGGGTTTTCCGGCGCTCGGACGAAGCAGGTGCCTGGGCCTCATCGGACCCGGACTCAGGAGCCCGGACCGCATTGTGCTCGGACCTGGAATTCCGAGCCGCTTCGGACCTGCTCTCGGGAGCCTGAGCGTCTCTGTCCTTGGACTTGGGAGACTGGTTTTCTTTGGGTCTCGATTGAGTCGCCCGGTCCGGCTTCTCATCTTCCTTGGCCGGTTGAACCTGGGCGACAACCGTCCGGTCGTCTTTGTCCGACCTGGCCTTGCGGGTTACGACGGTGTTGCCGGCCCAGGCCGTCAGCACGACTGCCGCCAGCACCAGTGCCAGCATTGTCTTCGGATTTCTCATAAT
>CAYOCZ010000690.1:0-1542 GCA_964402475.1 uncultured bacterium
AGAACGTCTTGCCATCTCTCCCCTTGACCCGAATACCGCCGCGGCGGGTCTGGTAATCCTCGCAGGCGGAGACTGACGAAACCTCGAGCCAGCGCTCCTGCCCCGCTGCCCACGCTTCAAGATCATAGGTCTTGGCTGACTGAAATGCCATGTCCCATGCCGCCAGCCGCTTGACCCGGTAGGGCAACCCGAGGTCGCGAAGCAGGCTCTCGGCCTCTGCCCGCATCTCCTCCAGCGCCTCGTAGGACTGCTGCGGGTGGACGATGCGCACGAGTTCCACCTTGTCGAACTGGTGAATCCGAATCATGCCGCGCACGTCTTTGCCGTACGAACCGGCCTCGCGCCGGAAGCAAGGAGTGTACGCCACGTACTTGAGCGGAAGCTGTGATTCCTGCAGTGTCTGGCCCCGGTGGTAGTTCACCAGTTGCGGCTCGGCGGTCGGCACGAGGTACAGGTCGTCCTGGGTCTTGTACATCTCGGTCTCGAGGTGGGGCAGTTGCCCGGTCGCTTCCAGCGTGGCCGCGTTGGCCAGGACCGGCGGCGCGATTTCAGTGTACCCGTGCCGCCGCGTGTTGGTATCAAGGAAGTAGTTGATGAGCGCTCGTTCCAACAGCGCGCCCTGACCTTTGAACACGACGAACCTCGACCCGGCCAGACGGGCAGCGGCTTCAAGGTCAATCACACCCAGGGCTTCGCCGAGGTCCCAATGCGCCAGCGGCTTGAACTCGAACTTGCGCGGCTCGCCCCACTGACCGACGGTTTCCTCTTCAACAGTAACCGACGAATGGACAACGTTCGGCAACAGCTTCGCCAGTTCGGCCTGCTCAGTCTCGATGCGAGCAACATCGGCATCGAGACGCTTCACCAGGTCAGATACCTCGCGCGCCTCTGTCATCTCGGCCACACACTCGCGCTTCTCCTTCTTGGCCAGTCCCACTGCCTCGGAAACCTGCTTCTGCCGGTGGCGCGCCTCGTCGCGTTCTTTCGACAGCCGGCGGCGGTCTGCGTCCAGCGTGATCATCCGCTCGATGTCAATTCCGCACCGTCGCAGGGCGAGCAGCCGCCGGGCCTCCTCTGCGTTCTCGCGTATCAACCTGATGTCCATAGCCCGATTCTAGGATGAAAGAGGAGAACCGTCAATTGTGCCGGTCTAGAAGGAAACCGCGACAATGCCGAGCCCGCCGGCCGATGGCTGCAGCAGGCTCAAGCGCGAGTCTTCCAGGCGGAGCAGCCGGCTTATCGGTTTCTCGAGCCGCACTGCCAACAGCCCGGCACCAGCACCAAGCGCGGCGCCCGCAAGCACGTCTGATGGCCAATGCTCACCCAGGTACACGCGGGACAAGGCCACAAGCGCGCCCGTCATGCCCAACGCCGGCGCCAGCCTGGGAAACTTGATGGCGTACACGGTGGCTGCGGCGAAGTAGCTGGTCGTATGGTTGGACGGAAACGAGCTGTTCAGCCCACCCGGGTTCGGTTCGAGCGGCCGGGGCCGGTTCACAACCACCCGGATGCCGGTGAGCACGACCGTCGCCCCCAGCCACG
>CAYOCZ010000691.1:0-1541 GCA_964402475.1 uncultured bacterium
CTGCCCGGTTTCTACCCGTCCGGCATGTGGAACTGCTCGCACAACATCTGGCTCGCGAATGCCTATCGCGCCTCGGCCGAAATCGGCCACGATACGCTCAACTGGATGATGCACCACTACCTCGTGGACACGCTGCTGATGCGCGATACCGATGACGACGGCGGCATACCGGCGACGTGGACCGACCCGGTCACGCAGGACCAGACATGGGTCTCCACCTACCTCGACTTCATGGGCATGGACGTCTTCGTGACGCCGACCTATGACACCGACGTTTCCGTGCTCGAGTTTATCGCCCCCGACCCCCACGGGGTGTACGTGGCCGGTGATTCCATCGAGGTATCGGTGCCCGTGGCGAATGTCGGGCGTAACACAGTCCTTGACCTGGACCTGACCATCGACGCCGGCGGTATGGGCATCGGCGTTCACATCGACTCTCTCCCTTTCCTCGCCACCGAGACAATCGTCGCCGGGCCCATTCTACTCGACACGCCGGGCTTCTATACTCTCACCGCGTACACGGACGGCGACGACAACCCGCTGAACGACACGGTCACGCTGGACCTCAAGGTCTATGACACGTGCCGCGTGACCGGCACTTTGGTTGACTCGGCATCGGCCGAAGGAATACCGAGCTGGGTCAAGGCGCGGCTCGGCACCGACACGCAGGTCTGGGATTCGGCCGATACCGACCGAAGCGGCAACTTCAGCCTGAAGCTCATCGACAGCATCTTCTCGGTGTCGATTGAGCCGTCGGTTCCCTACTACGCGCGTTCGTGGGATTTCGCCATCCACGGCGACACGACCGTCAGCCTGCTGGCCCAGCCCGCGCACGTGCTCGTCGTGAACAATGACACACTGGAGCGCTACGCGAGCTACTACACCAGCACCCTCGACACTCTCGGCGTGACCTGGTGTCAGTGGAACCGGCCATCGGGCGGGCTTCTACCCTACGCCCAACTGAATCGGCTGCGAGCGCGTACGCTCATCTGGTACTCGGGCAACACCAATGTCGGCACGATTCCGACGGAAGACCGCGACAGCCTCGCCCGGCATGCTCAAACCGGCACCAACCTGTTCATAACCGGCCAGAACACCGCGGAGGAGCTGCAGGGCACGGCGTTCCTCGATAGCATCTGCGGATGCCGGTTCGACTCGACCGGCTGGTCGGGCTTCTTTGCGTTCGGCAACCGTCAGGACTATCTGGGTGCTTTCGTCACCGGCACGGCTACGACCGGCGGGAACGGCGCGAGCAACCAGACCTCACGCGACGTCATCTCGCCGTTGGGCAACTCCTCCGGGTTCCTGGTCTATGACTCGGTCACGGTCAAATATGCGGCCACTCGACGTCAGTTGCCGGCTGGGGGCGGCAGGCTGGTATTCATGGGCTTGGGGTTCGAGGCGGTAAACCGGCCGGGGTCCAAGCCGACCTACTTCACCCGCGTGCAATTGCTGGACCTCATTCTCACCTGGTTCGGGGTGCCGACAGGGATTGCGGAACAGCCTCAAGCCCCAAGCCTCAAGCCGCATGCCCTCGCGAC
>CAYOCZ010000692.1:0-1541 GCA_964402475.1 uncultured bacterium
ATTCCCACCCGGTACGGCGGCACCGGCAACGACTACGTCGCGCTCGGCCTCGCCTGCGAAGAACTGGAGTACGTCGATACTTCGCTCCGGGTCATCCTGTCCGTGCACGTCGGCCTCAACAGCCTTACGCTGCTGACGTGGGGAACTGAAGAACAGAAGCAGCGCTGGCTTGTGCCGCAGGCAAAGGGTGACAAGGTCGCCACGTTCGCGATAACTGAGCCCGCGGCCGGCAGCGACGTGGCCGGAATCCAGAGCCACGCCCGCAGGGACGGGAACGACTACATACTCACCGGCGAGAAGATGTGGATCTCGCTGGCCGATGTCGCCGACAACTTCCTGGTGATTGCCTGGACCGACGTCGAGAAGAAGAAGCGCCGCGACCACACGGGCATGTCCGCGTTCCTGGTCGAACGTGGGATGAAGGGCCTGACCACTGCGACCATCCATGGCAAGCTTGGTGTCCGCGCCGGCAACACCGGCTCGGCCTCGTTCGACGACGTCAGGGTGCCGGCGGCCAACCTGCTCGGCCGCGAAGGCGAGGGGTTCAAGATTGCCATGTTCGCCATCGACCAGGGACGCTACACGGTGGCGGCCGGCGCGACCGGCCTGATTCGCGCCTGCCTCGACGCCTCGGTCGAATACGCCCAGACCCGTACGACCTTCGGCAAGCCGATCGCCGAGCACCAACTCGTCAAGGAGATGATTGCCGAGATGGCATCCGACTACGAGGCTTGCCGCCTGCTATGGCTCAAGGCCGGCTGGCTCAAGAACGAGGGCACGCGCAACACTCGCGAGACATCGCTGGCCAAGCTCTACGGCTGTGCGGGGGCTGAGCGGGCAGCGTCGAACGCGGTCCAGATTCACGGCGCCTACGGCTTCTCCAGCGAGTACAACGTCGAACGCTTCTACCGCAACGCCAAGGGCGCACAGATATACGAAGGGTCGCGCGAGATACACAAACTCCTGCAGGCCGACTACGCGCTCGGCCTGCGCACCGACAAACCGCTCCGCTGCACTCTGCCAAAGCCCGAGTGAGTAAACGCATCCACAAGCTGTCATTTCGAGCGACCACAGGGAGTCGAGAAATCTCTTCTGAGAGACCCCTCGACTCGTCCGACTCGCTCGGGGTGACTGTCATTCGATAGAAGGAGCACAATGCCTGTCATATTCATGAAGTCCGGCGGCACAGTGACTTGCACCGGCTATACAATCAAGGATGGCGTCGTCAAGACCATGGACTGCAAGCTCGACGGGACCCAGATTCCCGAGGATAAGGCCAAGCCGGCCGAGTTCGCAGTCTCGCTCGCCAACGTCCTCTACATCCTCCCCGGCAAGCTGTAGCAGCCTGCCCGAGTCAGACTCGTCAGACCAGTCCGACCTGAATAGGTCTTGATGGAGCGCGTCCTCGTCCGCAAGGTCGTTGACCTGACCGCCGCGGTTGCCGAGGCGCTCGACTTCCTCGAGTACGACTTCGGGGGCAAGAAAGTCTGGGTCAAACCCAACCTGCTCGGCCCGCACCTGCCTGAACGTAGCGTCACCAC
>CAYOCZ010000693.1:0-1539 GCA_964402475.1 uncultured bacterium
CTATGAACACGCTCGCGTCGGCCGAGCAGAACGCGACCATCATCACCGATTGGTGGGATGTCTATTCGCCGGTGTTCTACCTGCAGTACGTCGAACAGGTGCGGCCCGACGTGTGCATGATTGACAAAGAACTGCTTCGACGGTCGTGGTACTTCGAGTACCTGGCTCACGCCTATCCGTGGCTCGTGGAGCGGTCGGGGGCGGAAATCGCGCAGTACCGGGAGTATCTTGACCAGTTCGAGCATAACCGCCTGCGGGACGCGAGCGAGATTCAGCGCCGGTACGTCGCGATGCTCGCAAGCTTCGTGACCCGCAATCCGGAGCGGCCGGCCTATGCGACCTTTGATGCGGATGCGGGTACCGATGCGAAGCAGCTGCTGCCCGGAGTCGCCCGCGTTCCGGTTGGGCTGCTGTTCCAACTCCAAAGCGACACCATGATTCCCGAGTTTGACTACTCCAGGCTGATGGTTCGCGTACCACCTCGTCCGCCGGACATGCGGACCCGCGCGAGCCTCGAACGCTATCGCTTCTTCCTGCTGCGCCGGGCACAGGTGCTTGCCGTGCGCGGGCGCGGTGCGGAAGTCGAGAAGCTGGTTAGCTGGTATCGATCCTCGCCGTTGAGTCCGTTGGCGCCGCTCCCGGTTCGCCAGTAGACGGCCGGACATCTCTTGCTGACAGCCTACGCGGTCCAACTGCTGAGCAACGCCAGCCTGATGGTGGCGGTTGTCTACATCCCGTTGCTGGCAAATGGACTCGGGGCCAACAGCCAGCAGATCGGGCTGCTGGTTGCCTGCTACCAGGCGACGATCCTGCTATCGAGCATCGTGTTCGGCCGCTGGGCCGAGTACGGGGACCGGAAGAAGTTCGTTGTCGCCGGCCTCGTGGCAGCGACCGTCGCTCTGGCGCTGCATACGTTTGCCCGGAATCTGGCGGGGCTGTTTGCGGCCCGGGCATTCGCCGGCGCCTGCGTCGGCATTTTCCCGGCAGCGCTGATGGCGTACTTCTACGACCGGAGCAAGCTGCTCGGCCGGTTCACCGGCTTTGGTTCCCTGGGCTGGGGCATCGGCGCTTTCACGCTGGGGATGCTCAGGCCCGAGTGGGTGTTTCTGTCGGCTGCGGCGCTGATGGCCGCGACGGTCGCCCTTGCCTGGACGGGCCTGAAGCACCAGCACGTCCGCCTGCAGCAGCCGTTTCTCGACATGCGCGTCCTCAGGCGGAGTTGGCCGATCTACCTGTCAGTCCTGCTGCGTCACGTCGGGGCGTTTTCGATCTGGTCGATATTTCCGTTGTTCCTGGCCGACCGCGGCGCAAGCCGACTATGGGTCGGCATCGTGTTCGCCATCAATCCGCTCGGGCAGGTCTTGTTCATGAACCTGCTGGAACGAGCCGGGGAGCGCATGCTCATTATTCTGGGTTTCGTTCTGTCGGCACTCGTCTTCTTCGCGTTCGGGCTTGTGACCAGTTTCAAGCAGATCGTGCCGATACAGGTCGTGCTCGCCCTGTCGTGGTCGTGTCTCTACCTTGGTTCCCTGCGGGAGT
>CAYOCZ010000694.1:0-1528 GCA_964402475.1 uncultured bacterium
GAAACACAAGAGGTTGAGTTAGTTCCGCGGGTCGCCACGGGGGTCACCACGGGGGTGGTCCCCGGAGTGGTCTGGGAAGCCGTTTGCCGCAGCACTCCGCGGACGATTCCGTAGAGGATAGTCTGAGCGACCCGGACCGCAGTCTGCCGATTGACTCGGGAGTCTACTCAGCCTGCGACGGACGAGGTTACCCGCAGCGCGATTCTGACAACGACCGGCAAGGTCACACGCGACGTTACCCCCAAGGCAACCTGCAGTGCGATCCGTTGGGCCGTCCGGCCAGTAACTCGGCGAGCAATCCGGGATATCGAACCCCGGATAGTATCTCAGTGTCTCGACGTAGGCGGCCGGCGCTCGAGCTGGATGTTCTGGGTCAGCGACTTCCAAGCCTCGACGTTCACGACCCGCATTGCCTTCTTGCACCCGGCATACGTGAAGATAAGCCGGCGCCGGCCGACGGGCACGCCGGTAACGATGTAGTCACCGTTCCGGTTCGAGGCGGTGCCGAGCCGCGTACCCTCGACCGTAACGCTCGCGCCGATGGCCGCACCGAAGTTCTGCACTTCGACTCGACCCTCGACCTCGCCGACCGCAAGCGACGTGTCGTAGAGCGGCAGGTCAACCGAGAGCGTGTCGCCGGCCCTGACCGACAGGCGTCGCGCGAAACCGCGGAACCCAGGAAGAGCGGCAATGAGTTCTCGGTCGCCCGGCGGAAACGGAATCGCGTACATTCCGGTCAAGTCGGTCCTTGCCGTCGCCGCTTCGCCTCTGACCCTGACCGAAGCCCTCGCCAGCCTCTTGCCGGTGCGGCCATCCTTCACAAATCCGATCGCGGTGCGAGGCTGTGTGCCGTACATCCTGACCACGAACCGCGCATCCGAGGTGGCAACGGACATCGTGTCGGTCGCGAAGAAGAAGCCGTCCATCGACGCCGTCAGAATCAGCCGCCGGCCGGTGACTGCAGGAATGACGCACTCGCCGTCGGCGTCGGTGGAGAGGACCCGCTCCCCGGCCTTGACCTTTGCCCCCGCGAGCCACTGCCCGGTGTCCCCGTCGCGCACGCGGAGTCTGACCCTCGCATCCGCCCCGAAGGCACAGGCAGCGGCCAACCCGAACGCGAGCAGCAGTCTCCAAGCCGACATCGCCTTGGCCACGCCCGAGTTTAATGCAGCGCAAGCCCAGGCGCAAGCTCAAGCCCAGAGCTCCGGACACTCGGCCACTGGAGCACTCGAGCACTTCCGCTCTGGCTTCTGCGTTCTGACCTCTGACTTCGTCCGCGAGAGAACGCCGGGGCCCGAAGGCCCCGGCGTTCACCGAGCCAAACCACTAGCCCCAGTCAGAGCTAGTGCATCTTGCAGTTCTGGCAGCCCTGCTGACCGCCGTGACCCATCATCGGTCCCTGCGACTTGCCGCACTGACCACCGCCCATCGGGCAGCCGCCCATCTGGCCTCTCATCATCTTCCGCATACCGCCGGGTCCGGACTCAGGACATAGGTAACAGGTTATTATCAGGACATAGGTAACACT
>CAYOCZ010000695.1:0-1528 GCA_964402475.1 uncultured bacterium
GTCTGCAGGTTGCAGTCAATGTCCAAGCCCCATGCGCCAATGCCCATTCAGGCCCGAATGACCGAATGCCCATCGCTTCCGTGTCCTTCGCTCTCTCGCGGCAAGATTGGCTGCGGCCATTCGGGTTTCGGGACCTCAGCTTGCGCAATCTGCGGTTACTCTCTCTCTTGGCGGCTCTTGGCGTTCTTGGCGGTTTACCTCTCTCCGATCGGCGAATGGCGAACGGCGGAAGGCGGGACGGAATCTGTTGATACCCCGGGGCCTCACCCTATGACACTATCGCTGTGCTTTCACTTCTAAGAGGCGCGGTTTCTTGACACTAGGCGACTGCGGCGGTAACATCGTCTGCGATTCCGGGGAACATCCATGCAGTTCAACCGCCGATTCGGCGGCGTCAACCTGGACGCCGGCTTGAGAGCCGAATGAGCATCGGCTGACCGCTAACGGCTGACTGCTAACAGCCGGAAGCGCTATATGACTACCAGATATGCAGCATTCATCATCCAACAGGTGACCGGGCCTGAGCAATAGGGCGATGTTGTTTCTGCGTCGAAGGCCGAAGGAAGGGCGGGCAGCGCTGGATGAGTTCCTGTCGAATTGGGAGAAGCTCCAAGCCTTCGACCCGAGAGAACGTCGCGATCCGAACTCACGGCTGGTTGACTTTCTTGACACCATTCCACAGTCGGTCGAGAACGGCAGACGGCAGTTGGCCGAGGCGGGCCAGCAGGGCACGAGTAGCGGCGTTGACTACCTGCTCGACGCTGTGAGCCTACTTCCGTCATTGGGGAAGGAGAGTCGCGAGCCGAGAGTCGGTAGTGGAGACTGGCAAAAGACGATTGAGGACCCGCAGGTTTCGTGGGAGAAGCTGGAGAGCGAGGTCGGGGTCGCGGCCCGGGTCGTGAATCGCTTCCGTGTGCATGAGCTTCAAGCAGTCAGCGGCCCGGGGCGGGAGCGCATCGATCGCCTCCGCGATCGCCTCCGCGAGCTGGGGCGCTGGGCGAACCGGACCGAGTATGGCGCGGCAATGCAGGAGCTTGAGGAGGCAGTTGCTGAGCTGGACCGGACTTTGGCGGAGCACGACCGGGCCCATCCCGAGTACCGGCAGTATCTGAAGCAACTAGGCGAGCTCTACAACCTGCGCGAGGAAGGATTCAAGACTTTGGTAGCCGCTGAGTGGCCCGAGGGTCTCTCGGTGATCGTCGAGTCGCTGAACAGTCCGAAGCCGGAACGGGTTCAACTTGCGCTCGATGTGCTGCTGGCTCGGGGCTGGCAGCCGGCGACGGTTGAGGAGAAGCTCGATTGGTACTGCGCCCAGGCGCGGCGGTCGGACCTTCGCGCCAAGGCGCTGGCCGGGCTATCGGACCTCATCGGTCAGACGACCGACGCGGCACTACTGGTTGACGCTATCGAGCCGAGGCTTGCCCGCGAGGGACTGACCGACCTGCAGGAGGAAGGACTTCCGGACCTTCGGGCCGGCCTGCTAGAGCATCTCGCCGCATTGGGCGGCGAGCGGGCCGCGGCGAGGCTC
>CAYOCZ010000696.1:0-1519 GCA_964402475.1 uncultured bacterium
CCAGCGCCCTGGAAAACGTCGAGACTCCGCTTCTGTACGACCGCACCGGACGCCTCGTCCGGACCCTCTTCGACGGCCACATCCCTGCCGGCAGGCAATTGGTCAGCTTCGATGTCTTGGGCATTGCGCCCGGCGTCTACTTCTGCCGTCTGACGGCAGGCTGCGCATCGTCCGACCAAACCCAAGCCATCCGGAAGGTCGTGGTGACGCACTAGCCAGGACAAGCCACAGGACGAAAGGGCCCTTCTGACAGTTTCGGTCCTCAGAAAAGCGGCTTCCGGGGCGCCAAAACCCGGCAAATCACGTTGTAGGCGCATTTCGGGTCAGCTGGGCGAGAATCGGTTGGTCTAAGTGCCCGAAAGATTGACCGTTAGACACGGTCAGAGTCGTCCAAGTTGACATTCCGCGAACCACCCTGAGAACCGTCCCCGGGACGGTTCAGGAGGTGGTTCTCCAGGCGAGTCTCGTGGCGACTTTCGGCGCGGTTCGCGCGGCGAAACCGAACGTGAAACCCAAGGCGTTTCCGTCGCGGATTTCCAGGTCGAATGTCCCTGCGATTCTGAGCGTGACTTGGAAGTCGATGGGCGGACTTTTTGGCGGGCTGACTCCCAAGGTCTTCTGCGGTGTGATTTGCGGATGCACTTGCGGGCCGGTCTACGCAGCGATTCTCGCGGTGATTCTCAGCGGCAGACGCGAGCCGGGGCGGGATGGCTTGCATGAGGCCGGTTCTTTGATATATTGCCCTCTGTGAAGCGTTCCCGCGGGTTCGTCCTCGCGATTGACGGCCCTGCCGGTTCGGGCAAGAGTACGACCGCGCGGCTGTGCGCGGAGCGGCTCGGGTTCCGTCACCTCGATACCGGCGCGATGTACCGGGCCGTGACGCTCAAGGTGCAGCGAACCGGCACGGAGGCAGGAGACTCGAGAGCACTGTCCGGGCTGCTGAGGCGAACCAGTGTAAGCGTTGCGTGGGGCAGGCGTGGGATGAGGACGTTCCTGGACGGAAGGGACGTAAGCAAGGACATCCGGTCTCCAGATGTCAGCACGTTCGTATCCGAGGTGTCGGCCATACCGGCGGTGCGGCACAAGATGGTGGCTGAGCAGCGGCGCGTTGCCGCAGGGCAGTCGGTCGTCTGCGAGGGGCGGGACATTGGTAGCGTGGTTTTCCCAGACGCCGACCTGAAGATATTCCTTGAGTGCAACGCGGCCGAGCGGGCGCGGCGCCGGCAGATGGAACTGGCCGGACAGGGCTTGCGCGCCGGGCGCAAGGCAGTGCTTGCCAACTTGGCCAAGCGCGACCGGATTGACTCGGGCCGTGAAGTCAGCCCGCTACGGCGGATGCCGGACGCTGTCCTCCTTGATACGACACACCTGACGATTGAGGAGCAGGTGGCGATAGTGTGTGATCTCGCGAGGAGAAGGGGTCGAGGGGTCTAGGATTCGAGGATTCTAGTGGGGAAGACAGAAGAGGGGTCAAGGATTCTAGGATTCTAGTGAACCGAAGAAGAGAAGGGGAAGAACC
>CAYOCZ010000697.1:0-1519 GCA_964402475.1 uncultured bacterium
CGCGGCTTGATGTCGGCGGATGTGGTGGCCATGTCGGGGCCGGGCTGCAGAACTTGGCCGGGATGGTCGGCACCGGCGCGGCCGCCGACTACCTGATGGCCGTCGGTCTCGACAACGTGCACGCGCACGAATCCGAGCTCAACCGGCTTGTCTCCGACGGCCTGACTGACCTGCTAGACGAGTTCGAGATTCTCGGGCCGCAGGATCCGGACCTGCGCGGCGGCATACTCACACTCCTCTGCCGAAGGAGTGGGACGGTTAGACTCTCGCGCGATGCGTTTCTGCGCGAGGTCGGTCACATGTGGGATGTCACGGGACCCAGAGACGCAGGGCCTGGCGCCGCCATCACCGGTCTTGCAGACCTGCTCAATGGCTGGAACAATATCATGGTTCGAAGCGGCGTCTTCTGTGTCCACTCGTGGTTCCATATGAAGAACCTCAACGTTGCCTGTGAGACCCGCAAACGCCTGAGTACCGAACGCCAAACGGTGCGGGTGTCGTTCTACCTCTACAACACACCGGACGAATGCCGGGTGTTTCTTGATACGCTCAGGCGAATCGTCCGACTTCCCGAATACCGGGCGCTACCCAGAGTCTGACGCGGGCTCGCCGATTTGGTGTCGTCGGTTCGCTCCATCAGCGCTGCAGAAGCGCCCGCGGCGATGATCGGCGCCTCCAACCACTTCGAGGTCGCCATCGCCACCGCGACGATGCTGTTCGGCCTTTCCTCCGGCGCAGCCCTCGCGACCGTGGTCGGCGTCCTCATCGAAGTCCCGGTGATGCTGATGCTCGTGAAGATCTGCCTCAAGACCCAGCACTGGTTCCGGACAGATTCGACCCGCGTAAGTTGACACGGTCGGGAGCGGGCGTGATAATTCGCTATTCCGACTGCACACAGAGAACTCAAAGGAGACTCATGAGAACTACGGTTATCGTCGCGCTCGCCGCACTCGCCGGGCTGGCTTCGGCCAACCTGCTGGTGAATGGCGACTTCGAGCAAGCGATTGACGTCGGCTGGGACACCCTCGCGGAGAACTCCGCCGGGGGCGACACGTTCACCTGGACCGACACGCTCGGCCAGCCTTCGCCGGGCTACGCCGTCGCAGTCCGCAAGTACCTCGCCAAGTACGCCTCGCTGTACCAGACGGTGGACATCCCGGACGTGAACCTGACACTCACGTTTGACGGACGCTTGAGCATCGGCGGCGGCTCATCGACCTGCTGGCCGGTCGCTGCGTTCGTGTTGCGCTACCTGGATTCGACCGGAACGAGCCTGGGCAACACGATATTGTACCTCCACGACCAATATTGCACCTGGGCTTCGAACGACACGCAGAGCCTGATTGAAATCACCACGCCAGGGGTCTGGACGCCGTACCGCCTCGACATCGCGGCCGAGCTTGCGGCACATCTTCCCGGCATCGACCCGGCGAACATCAAGAAGCTGACAATCGATCTGTACGCATACGACAACGGAACCTGAGGGGGCGGCTGGGCGGAAGTTTCCGCCGATAACATC
>CAYOCZ010000698.1:0-1514 GCA_964402475.1 uncultured bacterium
GCCCATCGACAATCGCTTCGAACCAGTCAGCGACCTTTGGGGTCTGCATGAGAATCCTGCCCTTCGACTAGTTAACCTTGCCGTCGATCTTGTCCAGCAGGTTCTTGATCTCAGCACCGATCTTGTCTGAGAGGCCTCGACTGCCAATCCAAACACCAAAGAACGTTCCAGCCAGAACCCAACCGACTGCTCCGACAATGATAATGATCATGCTTGAGACTCCTTCTGTTCGAGTTTCGCTTCCTCGTACGCCGTGTTGTTCGCTGGGCTGCTTGCCCGGTATGCCGCCGTGTACTCTGCCGGTGTCAGGGTTCCCGCCGCCAGTTTCGCCACCGCTTCGCCCTGGAGGGCCTGCTGATCCGGCTTCAGGGCATTGCCCAGCCTCTCCAGCAGAGGCGAGATCACCTTGCCGATCCCGAAGTAGATCAACAGGAAGGCGACGATCCCCAGACCCGCCACGATCAGGCCCCACTTCAGGAGCGTTGCCCACAGCGGCGTGCGGTCCTGCGTCTGTGTCAACAGCGCCGGGACCTTTGCCAGCTCCGCCTGCGCCTTTACCAAGTGCGCGTCTGCCGAGTCCAGTTCGGCAAAAGGGGGATCGACACTACCAATCAGTATCCGGGCCTGTGCAATGTCACTGCGCGCCGAAGCGATTTCCTCTCCGGTGGTCTGGACGCTAACGGCGATCTGCCTGGTCGGGCTGCACCCGGAGCAGGTGATCGCCGTGACCATCAGGGCCAAGGCAACCGCAATCGCGCCGAGCATAATCGTGCTCGGACCCGGATCGTTCGTCGGATGCTCGTTCATCTTGCGATTTCTTCTATTACGTTGGCCGCTTTCAGGATGGCGTCGGTCTTGCCGTGCAGGAACATGGCCCATGCAATCATCATCAGAATCGACCCGCTCAGCACGTTCGTCAGCACCGCCAGCATGACCGTAGCGAACGGGCCGAACTTGGGCTTGGCAGCCTGGACCGCCGTACAGCGGTCGATCTGGCTCTGAAGCTGCGTCTTCATGCCGTCTACGCCGTTGCCGAACAGGGCCTTGCGGTGCTCGCCGACCTTCTGTTCGATGAACTCGTGCCGCGCATCGTGCTTGGCCATCCACTGTTCGGTTCGGACCTGGCCCGCGAGCACTTCATCGAGCTTCTTGTCGAGCTTCTCGTCGTTGGTCATTCGACTGCCTTCACCTTCACGCCCTTGGCCTTGACCTCAGCTATCGCCTGCTCCGCCGTCAGCACGTCGTCCGGCGCGAACACGCCGTCCAGCACGGCCTGCGCAAACGCCGCTTGGTCCGGCGCCGTCCACTTGAACCGCTTGACGTGGCTCGACCCGTCCGTCAGTTCCGTCGTGCGCGTCCCGTCGCTGGGATCGGCCACCATCGCCGCCGGGAGCTTCTTGCCGGGCTTGAGACGCAAGTAGAACGACGCCGGGTATTGCAACGGTGCTTCGACTTCCAAAGGTTCGCTCATCGGTAGGCTCCTTGTGCGTAGAGGGCGGAAATCTCGGCCGGGC
>CAYOCZ010000699.1:0-1514 GCA_964402475.1 uncultured bacterium
CCCCGGTCGGATCCACAACTTTCTCCGCGGGATAGCCCGGTATCGGATAAACCTTCCCGTTAACGAACAGCAGGCTGCCGTGCTCGCCTTTCTTGATGACCACGAACCTGCGCACCATGGTCGAACATTCCATACCCGCCTCTACGATGTTCGACTTACCAGTCAACTGCTGCGCTTCGGAATCGTTGAGTACGAGCCCGTCGATCCTGGAAAGCAGATCGACCAGCACTTCTCGCTCGGTCTCAATCCACAGGTCCATCGTGTCAGCCACTACAAGTGAGGCGCTCTCGAGTTGGGCGAGCAGTTCTATCTGGAGCGCCGGGTGCGTATTGGCCAGGAACACGTATTTGCTGTCGCGGAACTCATGCGGGATGCTCGGCCCGACCTCTCCGAGCACGTTGAGTTCCACGCTGACGGTGTCGCGTTGATTGACATTTTCGTGATACTTCCCGTGCCAGCGGAACGTCTTTGAACCCTTGCGGACCTCGAGACCGGCCAGATCGATATTGCCCCTGTCGGCGAGAGGTTTGAGGAAGTCCTGCGGGCAATCTTCACCGACCACGCCCACGAACCTCACAGGCGAAAAGAAGCTCGCCGCGTAAGCAAAATACACGCTCGACCCGCCCAAGGCGTCTTCGACCATGCCCGAGGGCGCTTCAACGGTGTCTATTCCAATACTACCAGTTACCAGCAGACTCATTTTCCCAGGCTCCCGATCAGTGACTCAATATCTATCCGCCCAAACACAAGGCGGCAACGCCGAGCATCATACTCTTTCCCGAACGTGTCCGCCAAGGATGATTCTTTCCGGCCACGGTTTTGCCGTTTCAGGGCAGTTCGCGGATGCGGAGGTTCTTGAACTCCACGGGCGATCCTTCCGATTCAAGGCAGAGGAATCCTTCGCTCGGATCGCATGCGGTTCCACCTGACACTTCCTCGCCGTTTACCCACAACCGCACCTCGCCGTTAATGCAGCGGATGTAGTAGTGATTCCACTCCTTGACACCCTTGGAAAGGTTCTTCGAGGGGAAACTGCGGGTTCCGTTTGGAGCGGCTGGGGGGAACGGCTTCATCTTCACGCCGCAGGGGAACACATCACCGTTGGTGGTGAACCAGTCGGGGTCCTTCTTGTGGCGCTTCTTGAAATTCTCGGCGTAGCCGTGGTCGAGGACCTGGCACTCGATGCCCTGGGGGAGGCGGCCTTTGCCCTTCCTGAGATTGTCGAGTGAGGCCTTCGTCGCCCAGATGAATACGCCCGAATTGCCAGCCGGCTTCATGTGGCGCCATTCGACGACGAGTTCGAGATTCTTGTAGGACTTCTTCGACTGCACCACGCCGACAGGCTTGCCCGTGCAGCAGATAACGCCGCCGGTCCAGGTGAACGTGTCGTCTGGGCAGTTGACCTTCTCGAAGTCGGCTTGGACCATCGCCCGCCAGCCCTCGCCCGTGCCATCGATAAATGCCTTGGGGAGAGCGGCTTTGCCTGCGGGGTTTTCGGCGGCGCGGGAAAGCGA
>CAYOCZ010000700.1:0-1512 GCA_964402475.1 uncultured bacterium
GTGCCTCCGGCTCAAAAGACGTCATCTGCAACTTCTCACGGAACCCGGTCAGATACTCCATCGCATTGGCCTTGGCCATTTCCTTCACGAAGTCAGCCGTGTCACCCACAGGTTTGTCGTCAGCGCGGAAGAAATAGTCGTAATCAAGGATGTCGCCCGCTACCTTGATTCGATCACCGGCTGCCGCGATAATCGCCGCGACCTTGTCCGGCGCTGCATCCAGCCCGGCCTTCCCAAGGAACGGGAGGCAAAGCTCGACCCGCTTCTCGACCGGCAGGGCCAGCATGTGCCTAACTTCGAACGACATCAGCTTGCCCGGGTCGAAGCTCGCCGCGGACTTGTTGACCCGTTCGAGCGAGAAGCTACGCACCAGGTCCTCCCGGGTGAAATCCTCGGTCTTGTCATCGAGCGCCCAGCCGAGCAGGGCCATGTAGTTGACTATCGCTCCCGGCAGGAACCCGGTCTGGCGGTAGAAGTCCACGACCACCGGGCTGAATGTGTCCGGCCCGTTCTCGAGCTTGAGCGCGGCCGCAATCTTGTTCCCGCGCGTCACCAACTCGGAGAAATCGCGGTTCTTCATGTAGTCCCGGATCTTGCGCTTGCTCAGCTTGTTTCGGCTGCCCGGTTCAGCTACAAAAGGCAGGTGGGCGAACCGCGGCAACGCCGCCCCGAGCGACTGAAGTATGAAGACCTGGCGCGGGGTATTCGACAGGTGCTCCTCGGCCCGGATGACGTGCGTGATGCCCATCTCGTGGTCGTCGACGATGCTGGCGAGATGGTAAAGCGGACTGCCATCGGCTCGCTGGATGACGTGGTCCTGTTCGTGCTGCCACTCGAACTCGACCCGGCCGCGCACTATGTCGTCGATGACCAGCGTGCCGGCCGTGGGCATCTTCAACCGAACAACGGGACGTCGCCCCTCGGACTCAAACCGGGCGCGGTCGGTCGGAGTCTCGGCCATCCAACGCCGGCTGTAGCGGAACACGCCTTCCTTGGCGGTGAGCGCCGCCTGCCTCTCCGCCGCTATCTCCTCCGTGGTCGCGTAGTCGTAGTAGGCATGGCCGGATGCGATCAGGCGCGCCACCGCGGCCTTGTGGTCTTCGACTCTCTGCGATTGGTAGTATGGCGCATTTGGTCCCTCAGCTCCCGGGCCTTCGTCCCAGTCGATGCCGAGCCAACGCAGGCCGTCGAGAATCGGCTGCAGGACTTCGGCCATGTTGCGCTGAGCGTCGGTGTCGTCGATCCTGAGGATGAACCGGCCGTGCTGCTGACGTGCGAACAACCAGTTGTAAAGGGCGGTGCGGACCAGCCCAAGGTGAAGCGCCCCAGTCGGCGACGGCGCGATTCTAACTCTGACTTCGTTCATCTGGAAATCGTCACTGTCTTGGGGACAGTCCCCGTTCGGGGACAGTCCCCTCAAAACGGAGAGGGTGGGATTCGAACCCACGGTACAGTATTACCCGTACAACCGCTTAGCAAGCGATCGCCTTAGACCGCTCGGCCACCTCTCCG